>NZ_KL370867.1:21443-61666 GCF_000702165.1 Sharpea azabuensis DSM 18934 | reverse complement strand
ACCAGATGGTGGACAAGCTGAGTGTCAAGGAATACGGCGATCCATTTTCAAACGCAACGAAGAGAAAAAGAAGCGAAAAAGGAAAAATAAAAGACAATAAAACAAAGTAGTAAAAAAGAAAAAAAGAATCCCTTTGAGGGATAGCGAGCGTCAAGAGCGGTAGCTTGAACGAAGTGAAAGCAAGCGCCTTTAGACGCGAGCAGGTATCATAGGCTTATAGCCGCAGTTCAAACCACGCCTTTTAGACGTGGTTTTGATTTTCTTTTGCGAATAGGGAAAAACATGTTATGATACACACGGTGATGAAAATGAAAAAAGTAAATGTAATTGGTGGCGGTCTTGCCGGCGTTGAAGCTGTACATCAGCTTGTTAGTGCTGGCATTGCTGTTGACCTCTATGAAATGCGCCCAGTCAAGTCAACGGGAGCACATAAGACAGATCAATTTGCAGAACTTGTATGTTCTAACTCTCTAAGAGCGGATGGCTTGAAGAATGCTGTTGGCGTTTTGAAAGAAGAGATGACAATGAATGATTCATTGATTATTCGTCAAGCTCGCCTACATGCAGTACCAGCTGGTGGCTCTTTAGCGGTGGATCGCGAAGGCTTTTCCAAGGCTGTGACAAAGGAAATTACAGAAAATCCTCTTGTACATGTCATTCATGAGGAAGTGACGAAGATACCTGAAGGACCTACTATTATTGCTTCTGGACCATTGACAAGTGCGGCTTTGTCAAAAGAAATTGCAAGCCTTTTAGGTCAGGAGGAATATTTTTATTTCTATGATGCAGCTGCACCAATCATTGAATTGGATTCAATTGATTTGAATAAAGCTTATTTTAAGAGCCGCTATGATAAAGGGGATGCGGAATATATTAATTGTCCAATGACCAAAGAAGAATTTGAGGCATTTTATGATGCTTTGATTCATGCTGAGGTTGCGAAGCCACATGATGGTGAAGAGAAGTTCTTTGAAGGCTGTATGCCTTTTGAAGAGATTGCTCGCCGTGGTGAGCAGACGCTGCTTTTTGGTCCTATGAAGCCTGTTGGCTTAGAACATGATGGCAAACGTCCCTATGCGGTTGTTCAATTACGACAGGATAATGCGGTTGGCACGCTCTATAATATTGTTGGCTTCCAGACGCATCTTAAATGGGGTGAACAGGAACGAATTATTCATATGATTCCTGGCTTAGAAAATGCGAAAATTGTGCGTTATGGAGTCATGCATCGTAATTCTTTCCTTAATTCTCCACTCTATCTTAAACAGACATATCAATATAAGAATCGTGAAGATTTATTTTTTGCGGGGCAGATGACTGGCGTCGAAGGATATGTTGAAAGTGCCCAGAGCGGACTTGTAGCTGGAAAGAACATGGTTCGCCTCTTACAAGAAAAAGAGCCTCTTGTTTTCCCACGAGAGACAGTGATGGGGTCTTTGAGCTATTATATTACTCATGCCTCAACAACTGATTTTCAGCCGATGAAGGCTAACTTTGGTATTCTACCTGACTTAATTCCACAGGTTAAGAAAAAGGAAAAGAAGGAAGCCTATGCGAAAAGAGCCATTGCCACAATGCAGTCTTTCCTAGATGAAATCAATGGATAAACAAAGAGATGCATTTCTTGACTATCTTACTTATCAAAAACGTTATTCGCCCTTGACAGTAAGTTCATATCAGCGAGAGATCAATGATTTTATAGCTTATGTTAGACAAGAAGCTTATCAAGATTTTACAGAGTGCGACTATGCGCTTATTAGAAGCTATCTTGTCGCTTTAAACAAGCGTCATTTATCCCATGCTTCTATCAATCATAAGCTTTCTAGCCTACGTTCTTTTTTTAAGTTCTTAAGAAGACAAGGATATGTTGAAGATAATCCATTTATGCTTGTGAGTGCATTAAAAACAGGAGAGCGCAATCCTGACTTTCTCTTTCTTGATGATATGCTTGGTTTACTTGATTCCATTCATACAGATAGCGATTTAGGAATGCGTAATAAAGCGATGCTTGAGATGATGTATGCGAGTGGACTAAGAGTGAGTGAAGTGGTTAACTTGACACTCGATCATGTCGATCTCGTTCATCAGATTCTTTTTATTCGTGGTAAAGGAAACAAAGATCGTTATGTCCCGTTTCATGATGAAGCTAAGGTCTGGCTTGTTGATTATCTAGAAGGGGCACGCCATGAATTAATGGCGACAACTCATCAAAGTCACAATATAGTTTTTGTTAATAAGCATGGCAAACAGCTTACTAATCGTGGCGTTGAAGATATTGTGAATCGCTGCATGCGCGATTATGATCCAACGCGCAAGATTCATCCCCATACCATTCGTCATTCCTTTGCGACACATCTCTTAGATGCAGGGATGGATATTAGAGTTGTGCAGGAACTTCTCGGTCATGCTTCTTTGTCAACAACGCAAATATATACTCATGTGACTCAGGAAAAACTGATTGAAGTCTATAATAAGGCTTGTCCGCGTCAGGCGTTGGAAAGACTTGAAGAAAAGAAAAAAAGTGTTGACTGAAACAAGGTAAAATGATATATTCTACAGTGTTGTAGACCTCTAGCTACAACCGCACATAAAAGGTATTAAATGTACGTATGTACTGCCTCGGTTGGCGAGTCTAAGAATACAAAAAGGAGGTACTTGAATGTACGCAGTTATTGAAACAGGTGGAAAACAGTTAAAAGTTGAAGCCGGTGACACTATTTTCGTTGAAAAGTTAGATGTTGAAGAAGGTACTGAATATACTTTCGATAAGGTTTTATTTGTAGGTGGCGAAAGCACTAAGATTGGTGCTCCTTATGTTGAAGGTGCTACAGTTACAGCTGATGTTGTAGCTCAGGGTAAGGAAAAGAAAGTTACTGTTTATAAATATGAACCAAAGAAGCATTATCACAAGAAACAGGGTCATAGACAGCCTTTCACAAAGTTAACAGTTAAAGCTATTAACGCTTAATTATGATTAAAGTTAAACTTGCTTATCATGATGATGCATTGACTTATGTAAAAGTCAGTGGTCATGCAAATAGTGATGAGTATGGAAAAGATCTTGTTTGTGCAGGTGTATCCACTATTATCGTTGGTGTATATAATACGCTTGAGAAACTTGGAATGTTGGATATAGGAACATTTAAAGTTGAAGAAGGTCTTGCTGAGTTTATCATTCATAAGATTACAAGAGAGTCACAATTGATACTAGAGACTTTAGTGACAACTCTTGAAACAATCGAATATTCCTACGGGGATTTCATTCAAATTAAAAAGATGGAGGAATAATCATCATGTTAAAGTTAAATTTACAGTTATTCGCTTCTAAAAAAGGTGTAGGTTCTACAAAGAACGGTCGTGATTCTGAATCTAAACGTTTAGGAGCTAAATTATCTGACGGACAGACTTGTACTGCAGGTTCTATTATCTACAGACAGAGAGGTACTAAGATCTTACCTGGTAATAATGTAGGTAGAGGCGGAGATGACACATTATTCGCTAAGGTTGATGGTGTCGTTAAGTACGAAAGAGTCGGCAAGAAAAAGAAACAGGTTTCTGTTTATCCAGTAGCTTAAGACTTTAGGAAGGAATCCCATTGGGATTCCTTTTTTCGAGAAATAGAGGTGAAGATATGAATTTTATCGATAAAGCAGTCATTGAAGTCACATCCGGTAAGGGTGGTGATGGTGTTGTTGCCTTTAGACGAGAAGCGCATGTTCCAAAAGGAGGCCCTTCTGGAGGTGATGGCGGTCGTGGTGGAAGCATTATATTTGAAGCTACGAACAGCTTATCAACATTATTGGACTTAAGATATAATAAACATTATGCGGCAAGAGCTGGCCAGAATGGCATGGCAAAGAAAATGCATGGGGCGAATGCCCAGGATCTTATTATCAAAGTCCCTGTTGGGACATGTATTTATAATAATGTCAATGGCAAACTGATGGCGGATTTAACTGAAGATCATCAGCAGGTTGTCATTGCGAAAGGTGGCCGTGGTGGTCGTGGTAATACACGTTTTGCTTCAAGCAAGAATCCGGCTCCAACTATTTGTGAAAAAGGTGAACCAGGCTTATCATATGAATTACGTGTGGAATTGAAGCTTTTAGCGGATGTCGGTCTTGTTGGTTTCCCGAGTGTTGGTAAGTCAACATTCCTGTCCGTTGTCTCACGTGCGCGTCCAGAGATTGCAGATTACCATTTTACAACAATCATTCCTAATTTAGGTGTTGTTCAGGTACCTGATGGACGTTCATTCGTCATGGCTGATTTACCTGGCTTGATTGAAGGGGCATCACAGGGCAAGGGCTTAGGCCATCAATTCTTAAGACATATTGAAAGATGCCGTGTCATTGTTCATATTGTCGATATGGCAGGTAGTGAAGGCCGTGACCCTTATGAAGATTACTGTACAATCAATAAGGAATTATCAGAATATCAGTATCATCTTTTAGATCGACCACAGATTGTAGTCGCAAATAAAATGGATCTGGATGGTGCTGAGGAAAACCTTGCCGCATTTAAAGAGAAAGTTGGCGAAGATGTTAAAGTCTTCCCAATGATTGCCCCAATCCATGAAGGTATTGATCAGGCTCTCTATGCGATTGCCGATGCTTTGGATAAGGCACCAATTACTTCTCTTTATGATGAGGAAGGCGAAGAAGATAGCGTTCTTTATACCTATGAGCCTGGTGATGAGAATGCCTTTGAAATTGCTAATATGGGCAATGGCGTATGGGAAGTCACTGGTGAACGTGTTGAAAGAGCAGTACAAATGGCATCACTCAATACGGATGATGGCTTCAAGAACTTTGCTATTAAAATGCGTAACTATGGCGTCGATGAGGCTTTAAGAGCAGCTGGCTGCCAGGATGGCGATTTAGTACGCATTCTTGATTTTGAATTCCAGTTTATGAATTAAAGTATGGCTAAAAGTCATACTTTTTCTCTATTTTATGATACAATACTCTTTGTTTGTTAGAGGAGTTAACACATGTATAGTTATATTAAAGGTACCATTGTTGAAATGCATACGAATCATATTGTCATAGAAAACAATGGGATAGGTTATCTTGTTTATGTTCCTAATCCTTATACGTTTACTAAGGGGGAGAATACAACTGTCTATATCTATCAATCTGTTAGTGAGAATGACGTACGTCTTTATGGTTTTAAGGAGGCAAAACAGAAAGATCTGTTCTTGATGCTTATTAAAGTCAAAGGCATTGGACCTAAAAGCGCAACCGCCATTTTAGCAAGTGGTGATGTCAATGAGATCATTGATGCCATCGAGAATAATAATCTGAAATACTTAAAGTCATTCCCAGGAATAGGTCCTAAGGCAGCAAGCCAGATGGTGCTCGATCTTAAGGGTAAGTTTGATGGCGTGACACGTTTAGAAGCGATCAGTGAAGATGTTTCACAGGACTACGAAGATGCAATTGAAGTGCTGATTGCTTTAGGCTATAAAGATAGTGATGTCAATAAGGCAATGAAGACGTTGTTACATCAAAAACTTGATACCAATGGCTATGTTAAAGAAGCATTGAAAATACTAAGTTTTAAATAAAGGAGGAGTCTCATGGATCGTGATTTATTAGATGTTGAAGAACATGATGAAGATGAAGAAAGCCAGCTAAGGCCACATTCCTTTGAACAGTATATTGGTCAGGAGGATTTAAAGAAGAATCTTAAAGTCTTTGTAACAGCAGCTAAGATGCGTGATGAGTCACTTGATCATGTCTTGCTTTATGGCCCACCGGGTTTAGGAAAGACAACAATGAGCATGATCATCGCCAACGAGATGGGAACACATATTCGCGTCACTTCCGGTCCTTCAATCGATAAGACTGGTGATTTGGTGGCTATTCTAACATCTCTTGAACCTGGTGATGTGCTTTTTATTGATGAAATACATCGCTTGAATAAGGTTGTCGAAGAAGTGCTTTATCCAGCTATGGAAGATTATTGTGTTGATGTCATTATCGGTAAGGATCAGTCGGCGAGATCTATTCGTATTGATTTACCACCGTTTACCTTAGTCGGTGCTACGACAAGAATGGGT
Source organism: Sharpea azabuensis DSM 18934 (assembly GCF_000702165.1). GTDB lineage: Bacteria > Bacillota_I > Bacilli_A > Erysipelotrichales > Coprobacillaceae > Sharpea > Sharpea azabuensis. Next base: position 55,602 of record NZ_KL370867.1, on the reverse strand, counting down.
GATATCTCAGCGCCTTTAAGAGACCGTTTTGGCATTGTTGGTAAGCTTGATTATTATAAGGATGATGAACTAGAAGAAATCATCAGTCGTACATCCAAGGTCTATGGTATGGATATTGCTGATGATGCAAGAAATGAACTTGCGAAAAGAAGTCGTGGGACACCACGTATCGCCAATAGGCTATTTAGACGTGTGCGAGATTTCTCAATGTTCTATGGGGAAAAGGTGATTTCCTTAGAGAGAACGAAAGAAGCATTGGATAACTTGAAGGTTGATGATTTAGGATTAGATCATGTTGACCATAAATATTTACTTGGTATTATTGAGCGCTATCGAGGTGGACCGGTAGGGCTGAATGCTTTAGCAGCTAGTATTGGAGAGGAACCTAATACGTTAGAAGATGTCTGTGAACCTTATTTATTACAGAAAGGCTTAATCAGACGAACAGCGAAAGGGCGTGTAGCAACTGATCTTGCCTATCGCCATTTCCATCTTGAAAGGGAGTTCTAACTCTCTTTTTTTATGCATAAATGGAAGATTTTTGGTTTCCTCTTTCTAGCTATCGTCTCAACAATATATAGTTTTTCAAAACCTCAGGTTATCAAAAAAAAACAAGAAACTGCACTCTATGTTACATTGGAAGGGGCATTTAAGAAAAATGGGGAGGTGAAGATAAAAGAAGGAATGCGAATGAAAGAACTTGTTGAACAGGTTGGCATCAAAGACAATGCTTCATTAGCAGCCCTTGATCTCGAACGGACGCTTAAGCCAGAAGCACGTTACTATCTCCCCCTTAAAAGAAGTAATGTTATCAGCTTGAATAAAGGTACTGTTGAAGACTTCATGACATTAAAAGGAATAGGCAAAAAGACAGCTGAGAAGATTGTTGACTATCGCAAATCACATGTTTATACCTGTCTTGAAGATATTATGAATGTGGAAGGAATAGGCGAAAAACGCTATTTAGCCTATCGTGATCAATTATGCCTGTAGCTTATCATTTGATTTATTATGCCATTCTTGTCTTGCTGGTTGTAGCAGTGCGTCTTGTCCACCTTGTTTTTCTCATCCCGCTTGTTCTCTATTGCATCTTTCTCTTGAAGAGAAAGCTTATTTTTGTGATTGCTGTGGTGTTATGTTTAACACCACTTTTTATTCGTCCTTATCAAGCCTATCAGTTCTCATCGATTATCCATGGCCGGGTTGTCGACATGAATGACGCATCACTTATTCTTAAGACAAAGCAAGGTAAAATCAAGGTGCTGACGAAGCAGAAATTTCATTATCAGGATGAACTCATTCTTAAAGTCACACCTGTGGAAATTAACAGGAAAAAGGATGATGGTGATTTTGATGAAGAGATGTATTTAAAGTCACATCATATTATCACTAAAATGAAAATGGTTAAGGTTATTGAAAGAAGACCTCATTTTTCTTTAGCAAATGTTTTCGTTCAGCATTTTTCCAGCAATAAACAGATCCGTTCTTATCAGAATATGTTTTTGCTTGGAATGAAAGATGAGGCTATCAAAAGTGACTATCAAGTTATGACATCACTTTCAATAGTTCATCTTTTTGCCTTGAGCGGTATGCATATTACAATCTTATATAATATTCTTTTTAAAATCTTTTCCCTTTTTCTTAAGAAGCATCATGCTGATTATTTGTCTAAAGGAGTTATGGGCTTTTATGTTTTCTCAATTCCATTTAATATTTCCTTACAAAGAGCTTATCTGATGCTGATTGGTAAAAGTCTTTTGCATAAACGGCTTAATGATTTAGATCTTCTCTCAATACTCATTATTGCCCATGTCCTCTATAATCCCTATGTCATCTACAATATATCCTTTGTTTTCTCTTATTTTATCTATTTTATGGTTATTCTTACAAAACATATTAAAGGGCAGTCAATAATAGTCTATTTATCATCACTGCCGATTGTTTTATGTATGAATGCCTCGTTGAACATCTTTTCTTTCTTTTTAAGCAGTGCTCTTGAGCCTTTTATTATAGTTTTCTATACTCTCTTTGTTTTTTCTCTTTTTCTGCCTTTAGAATATCTATTGAATTTATTAATTGGATTGTTTGTGTCCATGCTTGATTTCACTCAGGCCCTGTCTTCTTTTATTGTTCTTTCAAAGCCAACTCTGTTTTTTATAGGCCTATTTTATTATTGTATATTTGCCTGCATCATCCAAAAAGAAAGACAACAATCAATAAGAAAGCCTGTCTGTCTTCTTGTTGCCTTGATGATTTCTTTTACGATTTTTTCCCGCTATAAGATTTATACCGATGTGACAATGATTGACGTTGGTCAAGGTGACTGTACGCTTGTGCGTTTGCCTTTTGATCAAGGAAATTACCTTATCGATACTGGTGGGAATGTGAAGTATGATCTAGCGACAAATAAGATTATTCCTTATTTGAAGTCGATTGGAATAAGCCGGATTGATGCTGTATTTATTTCGCATTATGATTATGATCATAGTGGTGCCCTTGATTCTTTAAAAAGCCATTTTGATGTCAGGAAGGTGATTGATAAGCCATTTAAAAAGATGCAGAAGGGGAATGTTACTATTGAAAGTCTTACAACGGATCATGTCTTTAGTGATATTAATGACAATTCTAATATTATCTATTTAACAATTGATGATGTGAAATATCTCTTTACTGGTGATTTAGGTATTGAAGGTGAAGAAGCATTGATGAATAAATATGGCTCTCTGGATGTTGATATTTTGAAGGTTGGTCATCATGGGTCTAAGACTTCATCAAGCGTGGAATTTATAACGATGCTTAAACCTAAGGTGGCGATGATTGGTGTTGGTAAAAAGAATCGTTATGGCCATCCAAGTCAAATTGTCATTAAGCGTATGAAAAACATGGGAAGTACGATATTGCGTACTGATCAGGATGGTTCTTTTACAATCCGGCATATGTTCAAAGAGTATTATATTCTTAATGAAAAAAGCTAGCAGCTTGCTAGCGAGAGAAGTACATTTTGATGGCTGTAAAAGTATTAGAAACAATTGTCATGATATCAAATAGTGAGGCAGTGTAGTTATGAAAATGCATATCATAGATAAACCACAATCCAACTGTAAAGACAATCACACCTTTCATGACATAGGGATTTTTCGTGTCAACAAAGATTGTGAAAATAACAGTTGCGATAATAGGAAGCCAACCAATAAGACCATTCATTCCGGCAAGAAGACTAATGGCAACTTGTAAAACAATAAAGCCAATTTTCACAGGTGTTTCCATGGGCTTCTTAAGCGAATATAGATTTCTTAAAATACCAACGATATTGGAAATCCCGCCCGATGTTGCCTTAAGCATGAAGTTGGCAATACCCATTAAAGTGAATTGTAAGCATTGCACTTCTAAGACATGTTTATTTTCTTTGATTAAGCCAATACCAACCATAACAATTGCCCCAAGCAAAGAAATCATATTGGCAATAAAAGTTATATTCATAATCTCCTCTGCGATATCCTTATTCTAACATAAAGGATTTTAGCGTAAAAGAAAAAAGCGCCAAGACGCGTTAGGAAAGAGTCGGTGTTGCTTTTCTTCCTCGTTGAATCAATGCTAAGGTAGCAGCATTGGTGATGACGCCAAGAATATCGAAAGTGGCACTTGTGAAGTTCATGTAATAGAAATCATAGAAGATCCACATTGCCCCTGTAATAATGACAGAAAATTTAAAGAATGCCTGGTCCTTGCTGTCACATGTAAATGTAAAGATGGTATTAGAGATAATTGGGAGCCAGCCAATAAGTCCATCAATTCCGGCATAGAGCGATAAGCCAATCTGTAGTCCAGAAAGAGCAGTTTTGACAGCTAAACTCATGGGTCTGTTGATAGAATAGACATTTCTGATAATACTTAAGACATTGGAAATAGAGCCGGTGATTGCGCCTAGAATAAAGTTGGCAACACCCATTAAGGTAAACTGAACGCACTGGCCTGCAAGAACTTTCTTATTATCCTTTACAAAGCCAATCAGTACCATAATGATTGCGCCAATAAGTGATATGATATTCGCTAATACAATAATATTCATAAAAATCTCCTTTTTTAGGAGTGTTGCGGTATAAAAAAAGACCGGAACCTCCTTGTTTTGAATGTCATTGATCGCGATTCCGGTCGCTTGTGGGTCGCCAATCCAATTATTGGCATAAATGACTTTGTATAAGCTAACATAGCCTAATGTATGTGTCAAGAGGTTCACAAAATGGGAGCGCTTATATATGAGATGGTGGTAGAGTATGCCTCATGGAAAATAGAATTTCTTATATGAAAGCGTTTTATTTATTTCCGCTTTACTATATAATGATTTGTAGGAATAAGGAGGAAAAAAGAAAATGGGATTTAGAAAGGATTTTTTATGGGGCGGTGCAAGTGCTGCTCATCAGTTTGAAGGAGGCTGGCAAGAGGGCGGCAAAGGCGTTTCTATTGCCGACGTCATGACTGCTGGCGGCAATGGCATTCCTAGAAGAATCACAGATGGCGTTGTCGAGGGAGAAGACTATCCAAACCATGTCGGTATTGATTTCTATCATCATTATAAAGAAGATATTGCATTGTTTGCGGAAATGGGATTTAAGGCTTTTAGAACATCTATTGCCTGGACACGAATTTTCCCAAATGGTGATGATGAAGAACCAAATGAAGAAGGCTTGAAATTCTATGATGACTTATTTGATGAATGTCATAAATATAATATTGAACCAATTGTAACGCTTTGTCATTTTGAATTACCATATCATATCGCAAAAAAATATAACGGTTTCATGGACAAACGTGTGATTGATATGTTTGTGAAATATTCAAATACTTGTGTTGAAAGATATAAAGGAAAAGTCAAATACTGGCTGACTTTCAATGAAATCAATAACCAGACAGGTGCACCAATCGCTCACCATCTTATTCAGGAAGGCGGTATTCTTACAACAGATGACAATCCAGATAATGAATGGATGATGTATCAAAGCTGTGTCAATGAATTAATTGCTTCAGCAAAAGCAGTCAAGGAAGGTAAGAAGATTAACCCAGAAGCACAGTTTGGCTGCATGATGGGCTTTACACCATTCTATCCAGAAAACTGTAAGCCAGAAAACATGGTGGAAGCTATGGCTGCAATGCATAAAACAGAATGGCCTCTTGAAGTACAAGCCAATGGCTTTATTCCGGCTCATGTTGAAAAGCTCTGGGAAAGACATGGCTATAAGATTGCGCTTAGCGATGAAGAAAGAGAAGCATTAAAAGAAGGTACAGTTGATATTATTACTTTCTCTTACTATATGAGTAGAGTTGCAGCATGGCATGAAGGCAATACACACTTTGAATTCCATTCCCAGGGTATCCCAGGAATGGGTGAAAGTGATGAAGTCGATAATCCGTATCTTTCAAAGACGGCCTGGGGCTGGATGATTGATCCATTAGGATTACGCTGGGCTTTAAACTGGGTCTATGACAGATTCCATAAGCCAATGATGATTGTTGAAAATGGCTTTGGAGCATATGACAAGGTAGAGGAGGATGGTATGGTTCATGATGATGACCGTATCAACTATTTAAGAAGTCATATTGAAGCAATGCGTGATGCTGTTGATGAAGATGGTGTTGATTTACTTGCTTATACAATGTGGGCACCAATTGATATCGTATCTGCATCAACTGGTGAATATGATAAACGCTATGGCTTTATCTATGTCAATTACAATAATAATCACGAAGGTGATTTTGCTAGAAGCAGAAAGAAATCCTTCTTCTGGTATAAGCATGTCATTGAAACAAATGGTGAAGATTTAGGAGATTAGTCAAGCACCCCTTTTTGGGGTGTTTTTCTTTGCGGCTATCTTGCAATCTATGACATTTTTTTCTAATATAAATACATTGGAGGAACTGTATGAAACTATTATTGATCAGACATGGAAAAACATATTTTAACGAGCTTGATCTTACCCAGGGCTGGTGTGACTCACCCCTTTCAGAAATAGGAATGAGTCAGGCGAAAGCTCTTGCACAGAAAATTAAAGATATTGCCATTGATGAAGCCTATTCATCAACGAGTGAACGTGCCTATGATACATTGGAGATTGCGCTTAATAATCCTTTTATGACAATAAAGAGGGATCGCCGTTTAAAGGAATTGAATTTTGGCTATTTTGAAGGACAGCCAAATGCTCTTAAGGGAAAAATGGTCAAGGAAGATTTCCGTAATATTGAAACTAGCTGTGATTATCGTAAGTTTCATGGAGAAAAGCTTGCTGATGTTGTTGAACGTCACCTTGATTTCTTGCAAGAAGTTGTGTCCGATGAAGATAGAACGATTGCAATTGGTGGGCATGGACTCTCACTAACGGCTTTAACGCATCATTTATGTGAAGAACAATTACAAAAAGAGTTTCCTGATTTTCGCTTTTTAGGCAATGCCTGCGCAGTTTATATGGAATATAAGAATCATCAGTATTCAGTTTTAAATATCATTGAATAAAATGATATGTTTTAAGAAAGGATGAGCTTATGAATATAGTGCTCTATGGCAGTGAGGAACTGCTTTTAAAACAACGTCTTGAGAAATTCAAGAAGCAGTACAAAATCAATGATCAAGATATGAATCTTTCAATCTATTATCCTGATGAAACGAGCATGGATGTCATTCTTCAGGATGCCATCACACCACCTTTTCTTACGGAATATAAGATGGTGATTTTGCGAAAGCCGACATTTTTAACGACAGAAAAACAAAAAAACGTTTCTGACGAAGATATTGCCGCTTTCAATGACTATATTGCTCATGATAATCCCACAACCATTTTTATTATTTACCACAATGGTGAGAAATTTGATGAACGCAAGAAAGTCATGAAGAATCTTCGTAAACATGCACAGTTTATTGAACTAAATCAGGTTGATGAACATACGATTTATAAAACAGTCAGACAAGCTATTATTCATCGTCAAGCAGTGATCGATGATGATGCGCTAGATTTGTTGCTAGAAAGAACAAGGGGAAGCTTAAACGAAGCGAGCAACCAGGTTGAAAAACTATGTCTCTATAGTAAGCATATTACACTTCATGATGTTGAACGACTTGTTGCGCCACCTCTAGAAGAGAATGTCTTTGCTTTAACGAATGCGATTATGGCACATGATCTTGTGCGTGTTTCATCTATCTATCGTGATTTAATGATTACCAATCATGAACCTATTGCCTTGATTGGTCTTATTGCGAGCAGTATTCGGCAGCTCTATCAGGTCAAGCTGCTTGATCGCAAAGGATATACGGATAAAGAGATTGTTAAGATTATTGGTATTAATCCAAGAGCTCTATTCCCGGTTCGTAAAAATGCACGCAGTTTTCAGCTTGATGAGCTAGAACGTAAGCTTTATGAATTGTCGGAACTGGATATCAATATAAAGACGGGGAAGATTGATAAGCAGCGAGGATTAGAATTATTCCTTATGCAGATTTAGGAGAAAAATATGGAATCGTTAAGAGAATTGTATAAAATTGGCGTTGGCCCTTCTTCTTCTCATACGATGGGACCAATGAAGATTGCATTATGTATTAAAGAGGCTTATCCTGATGCAGATCATTATAAAGTGGATTTGTATGGTTCACTTGCCTTGACTGGGAAAGGGCATTTAACGGATGCCATAATGGAAAAAACTTTTGAAAAGCCGGTAGAATTTGGCTGGCATAGTGAAGCGTTAAGCTTTCATCCTAATGGCATGATTGTTCATGTTTATCAAAAAGGTCAAAAATTAGCGGAGATTGAAGCATATTCCATTGGTGGGGGTGAGATTCTCTTCAAGGGTGATCTTGCTAAAGAAAAGAAAGAAATCTATCATGAAAAGAATATGGAGGAAATCCTCCGATATTGTTCAAGAGAAGGTATTTCACTTTATGACTATATGAAATGTCATGAAGATGAGAATATTGATGATTATCTTTTTGATGTTCTCGATCATATGTTTACATGTGTTGAAAATGGGCTTCACACAAAAGGCATTATTCAAGGAAGACTGAAGATTAAGCGTGTTGCCAATTTGATGTATCAGCAGGCCCTCAATACACATCATCAGATGGAAAGAGATCGGCTGTTTCTTTCAAGCTATGCGTACGCAGTATCTGAGGAGAATGCGGATGGACATATGATTGTAACAGCTCCAACGTGCGGGGCGAGTGGAATTGTTCCAGCTGTTCTCTATTTTGCTTATAAGCAGTTAGGTATGAAAAAAAGAGATCTGATCAAAGCATTGGCTATTGGTGGGCTTTTTGGCAATGTCGTGAAATATAATGCAACAATTTCCGGTGCTGATGGTGGCTGTCAGGCAGAAGTTGGAACAGCATGCGCAATGGGAGCAGCAGCTATGGCTTGGATTAATGAGCTCAATAATGACTTGATTGCTTATGCTGCGGAAATGGGCCTTGAACACAATCTTGGTTTAACATGTGATCCCATTGGTGGCTATGTACAAATACCATGCATCGAACGTAATGCCTATGGTGCCTTGCGTGCCCAGGATGCCGCAATGCTAGCAAAAGAATTGGGTTATATGCGTAAGAATAAGATTTCATTCGATACAATCGTTACTGTTATGAAAGAAACGGGTCATGATTTATCATCCGCTTATAAAGAAACTTCTCTTGGTGGACTAGCGAAGGAGTATCGTTTCCATGAAGACTGATAGCCTCTATATCCATATTCCTTTTTGTGATCATATCTGTAGCTATTGTGACTTTGCGAAAGTCTTCTATAAAGAAGATGTTGCCAATCAGTATTTAAGAAGACTAGCAAAAGAGCTTGCAGGTATCAAGCGCCAGGTAATGAAGACGATTTATATTGGTGGTGGGACACCAAGTGCTTTGACATATGAACAGCTTGAATATTTATTGAAAAGAGTTGAACGATTTGTCGGCAAACGAACAAAGGAATTCACTGTTGAAGTCAATCCGGAATCAGCAACAATTGATAAGCTAGAATTATTGAAGAAGTATCATGTCAATCGTCTTTCCATTGGTGTACAAAGCTTCCAGGATCATCTTTTGCACATGATTGGTCGTAAGCATTATTCCTATCAGGCTATAGAAGTCATTGAAAATGCCTATAAGCTAGGTTTTGAAAATATTTCAATCGATATGATGTATGGTTTGCCCATGCAGCAAGAAGAAGACCTGATGCATGATTTGGAACGTATTTTTGAATTACCGATCAATCATATATCTTACTATTCTTTAATATTAGAGGAAGGTACAATTCTCAATTATAAGCACTACCAGCCTCTTGATGATGAGACCGATAAACGATGGAATGATATTATTGATGATCGTTTGCATAAGATGGGCTTTCATAAATATGAAGTCTCTAATTATGCGAAAGGGGAACATGAATCCTTCCATAATAAAGCCTACTGGCATTATCATAATTATCTTGGTGTAGGTATTGGTGCAACAAGCAAGATAGATGATAAAATAATCAGTCATTCACGTAATATGACAAAATATCTTAATGGTGAGAATACTGAACAAATAGAAACACAGACAAGTGAAGATACGATGTTTAATCATCTGATGATGAGTTTAAGACTTGTTGATGGGCTTGATCTAGAAGATTTCTATCAGCGTTATCAAAAACATGTCGAAGATGTTTTTGGTCATCAGCTTCAGAAACATTTGGATAAGGGAGATTTGGTGATAGAAGACCATCATCTAAGAACAACACCTGCATCAATAGCTTATCTGAATGATATACTTGTGGATTTCTTACCAGAATAGGGCGATGGAGAAACATTGCCTTTTTTCATGAAAATATTTAGCACTAAATTATTGACAGTGCCAAACTTATGTGTATAATGGAGTTAGCACGAAAGGTAAAGGAGTGCTAAAGGAGGAGTGAGCAGGATGTTGACAGCAAGACAGCTATTGATATTTAAATACATTGTTGAAGAATACATCGCAACTGCAGAGCCAGTTGGCAGTAAGCTCTTAATGACGAAATATAATCTTCCTTACTCGAGTGCAACAATTAGAAATGAAATGAGTTTTCTAGAAGAGCAGGGCTATCTTGAAAAGACACATACTTCAAGCGGCCGTATACCTTCGATGAAAGGTTATCATTTCTATGTTGAAACGCTTCTGCAGCCGGATGTTGATGACAAGGTTAAAAATCAGGTCTCAACGCTTTTCAGTGATCGCAATCGATCGATTCAGGAAATCATCGAAGAAAGCTGCCAAATGCTTAGTCAGCTAACACATTTGACAACAGTGGCTCTAGGAGGCAATTCATCTTATGAAAAGCTTCAGAACATTACTTTGGTGCCTCTTGGCTCAAACAGTGTGACGGCGATTATTGTCACAGACAAAGGACATGTAGAAAATCGTATTTTCCATATCTCTAACGAGATATCAATGGAAGATTTAAGTGCTTGTGTTGATATTATGAATGATACGCTTATTGGAACACCAATTGATGATGTTGCAAACAAGCTTGAAAAGGATGTTAAGCCGATTATGAGTATTCGAGTTAAAGAACACGAAGTGCTCTTCAATGCATTCTTGCAGGCTTTTATGAAATTTGCGAAAAGCAATGTCTACTTCTCTGGTAAAGACAATATGTTGTATCAACCGGAATATAATGATGTCAATAAATTAAGAAAACTCGTGAGTGCATTTGAAAATGCACAACAGTGGAAATCACTTGAACCAAGCAAGGATGATGAGCGAGGTGTGGTTGTTAGAATTGGTGGTAATGAGCTGCCATTTAATGATGGCATCAATGATGTTTCCATCATTTCAACATCATTTGATACAGGCGAGAATTCACGAGGCTCGATATCAGTCATAGGACCAACAAGAATGCCATATGATCAAGTTGTCAGTTTGGTAGAACTTATTGGTGAGAATATTGAGAAACTCATTAAAGATGAAAATAATGAAAAATAGAGGTGAAAGCATGGCCGAAGAAAGAAAAGAAGAAACATTATCAGAAGAAAAGGCTGAAGAAACAGTGGAAAAGGCTGAAGATGCGAAGGAAGCAAAAGAAAAGGAAACTGTTGAAGAAGCAGCTGATAATACAGAAGAGAAAATTGCAGCATTAACTGCTGAAGCAGATAAATGGAAGAATGCATATTACAAGACATTTGCGGATATGGAGAACTTGAAAAAACGTTTACAAAGGGAACATGAGAATCAAGTGAAATATGCGATGCAGAATTTCATTGAAGAATTGTTGCCTGTCATTGATAATTTCGAACGTTCATTAAATGTCACAACTGACAGTGATGAAGTGAAGAATTACATGAAGGGCATGGAAATGATTCATAAACAGTTAATGGCTATTTTAGAAAAGAATGGTGTTCAGGTTATTGAAGCAAAAGGAAAGCCTTTTGATCCAAACTTGCATCAGGCTGTCATGACTGAACATGTTGATGATCAGGAAGACGGTATTGTTTTAGAAGAATTACAAAAAGGTTATACGCTTAAAGGACGTGTAATTAGAGCGACATTAGTAAAGGTTAATCAATAGGAGGAATAAGTTATGAGTAATAAAATTATTGGTATTGACTTAGGTACTACAAATTCATGTGTGTCTGTAATGGAAAATGGTGAAGCCAAGGTTATCGCTAATCCAGAAGGTTCAAGAACAACACCTTCAGTTGTTGCCTTCAAGAATGGTGAAATCATTGTTGGTGAGGCTGCAAAACGTCAGGCTATTACAAACCCTGATACAGTTTCTTCAATCAAGAGACATATGGGTACAAACTACAAAGTGCATGTAAATGGTAAGGATTATACACCAGAAGAAATCTCTGCAATGATCTTGCAGAACTTAAAAGCAACTGCAGAAGCTTATTTAGGTGAAAAGGTTGATAAAGCCGTTATCACTGTCCCAGCTTACTTCAACGATGCACAGCGTCAGGCAACTAAGGATGCAGGTAAGATTGCTGGTCTTGATGTTCAGCGTATCATCAATGAACCAACAGCAGCTGCCTTAGCATTTGGTATTGATAAAATTGATAAAGAACAGAAAGTTCTTGTTTATGACTTAGGTGGTGGTACATTCGATGTATCCATCCTTGACTTAGCCGATGGTACATTTGAAGTATTAGCTACAGCTGGTAATAACCATTTAGGTGGTGATGACTTCGATAAGAAGATCATGGACTGGATGGTTGCTGAATTTAAGAAAGATCAGGGTATTGACCTTTCAAATGATAAGATGGCTATGCAGCGTGTAAAGGATGCTGCTGAAAAGGCTAAGAAAGACTTATCAGGTATGATGCAGACTCAGATTTCATTACCATTCATCTCAGCTGGTGCTAATGGTCCAGTACACTTAGAGATGACGCTTACAAGAGCTAAATTTGATGAATTGACATCTGACTTAGTTGCTGCTACAGAAGGACCTGTTAGACAGGCATTAAGTGATGCTGGTGTTACTCCAAATGATATCGATGAAGTCTTATTAGTTGGTGGTTCTACACGTATTATCGCTGTTCAGGAATCTGTTAAGAGATTACTTGGCAAGGAACCTAATAAGTCAGTTAACCCAGATGAAGTTGTCTCTATGGGTGCTTCTATCCAGGGTGGTGTCATTGCTGGTGATGTTAAGGATGTCTTACTTCTTGATGTTACACCATTATCACTTGGTATCGAAACAATGGGTGGCGTTATGACTGTCCTCATTCCAAGAAATACGACAATCCCAACAGAAAAATCACAGATCTTCTCAACTGCTGCTGATAACCAGCCAGCTGTAGATATCAACGTCTTACAGGGTGAAAGATCAATGGCTAAGGATAATAAGCAGTTAGGCTTATTCAAGCTTGATGGCATTGAACCTGCACCACGTGGTGTTCCACAGATTCAGGTTACATTCAATATCGATGTTAACGGTATCGTTAATGTTAAAGCTAAGGATATGAAGACAAATAAGGAACAGTCTATTACAATCCAGAACTCTACAGGCTTAAGCGATGAAGAAATCGATAGAATGGTTAAAGAAGCTGAAGCTAACAAGGCTGAAGATGAAAAGTTGAAGAAGGATATCGAAACTAAGAACAAAGCTGAACAAATGATTAATGAAATCGATAAAGCCTTAAATGAACAGGGTGACAAGATTGATGCTAATCAAAAGCAGCAGGCTACAGCCTTAAGAGATGAATTAAAGAAAGCTCTTGACGCTAATGATATCGATACACTTAACAATAAGATGAGTGAACTTGAACAAATGGCTCAGCAGATGGCAAGCTATCAGTATCAGCAGGCTAATGCGAATGCGAATGCAAACGCTAATAGTAATCAGTCAAACAATGCTCATAATGATGATGACGTTGTTGATGCAGATTTTACTGAAAAGAACTAATATAAAAGCCAAGGGCAACCTTGGCTTTCAATTGTGAGGTGGGGAATATGGCAGATAAAAGAGATTATTATGAAGTCTTAGGCATTAATAAAAATGCTAGTGCCGATGAAATCAAACGTGCCTATCGTAAGATGGCCAAGAAATATCACCCCGATGTCAATAAATCAGCTGATGCAGAAGAGAAATTCAAGGAAGTTAATGAAGCCTATGAAGTACTTTCTGATCCAGATAAAAAAGCAGCCTATGACCGATATGGGCATGCTGCCTTTGAACAGGGAGCAGGTGGTGCTGGCGGATTTGGTGGCTTCAATGCTGGTGGCTTTGAGGACTTTGATTTTGGTGATATCTTTGGTTCCTTCTTCGGTGGTGGAGGAGGAAGAGCTTCTTCACGCCGTAATAATGGACCACAGCAAGGTGAAGACCGCTTTGTGCAACTAGAAATTGATTTTATGGATGCTATTAAAGGCAAGAAAGCAGAAATCCAAATCAATTATGATGAACAATGTACACATTGCATGGGTACAGGTGCAGCAAGCTCTAGTGATGTAACAAACTGTAGCCGATGCGGTGGTACAGGGACAATCCGGACACAGCAGCGTTCACCTTTTGGAACATTTGTCAATGAGACAACATGTCCAGATTGTAATGGTACAGGTAAGAAGATTACTAAGGCGTGTCCAAATTGCCATGGTAAAGGCTATATCAATAAAACCATTACTGTTGAATTGAATATTCCTGCTGGTATTAATACACATCAGCAGTTACGTGTTGCCGGCAAAGGCTATCGTGGCAAAAATGGTGGACCTAATGGTGATTTATATGTAGAAATCTATGTGAGACCACATAAGCATTTCGTTCGTCATAATGATGATATCCAGATTGAAGTACCTGTTTCTAGTGTTGATGCAACACTTGGATGCGAAGTAGATGTACCAACAGTCTATGGTGATGTGACAATGAAGATTCCTGCAGGTACACAGTCAGGTGCTGTTATGCGTTTAAAAGGCAAGGGCGTCAAACACTTGCGTGGTGATGGCTATGGTGATCAATATGTGAAAATCAATGTCCAGATTCCTAAAAAGTTAACACGCAAAGAAAAAGAACTTTACGAACAATTACGTAAAGTTGGTAAGTCAGGATCGATTTTTGATTCGTTCAAGAATGCATTTAAAAATTAATGAGAAGTTCTGTTGCTTAAAGTAGCGACAGGGCTTTTTCTTTTTGGTAGAATGGAAGGCAAGTGAGGTGGATTATGTTTAAAACGGTATTATGGGATATAGATGGTACATTGCTGAATTTTGAAAAAGCTGAAGATAAAAGCCTGAAAGAACTTTTTGAAAAATATGGTATTGATTTTGATGAACAAACACTTGAAGACTATAAGCTGATTAATCGCCAGTATTGGGCCAAGATTGAACGCCATATGATTGAAAGAGAGATTGCGCTTGTTTCGCGTTTTCAGGAATTCTTCTACTCGAAGGGCATTATGCATATTGACTGTAAGAAGTTCAATGATGAATATCAGTTAGCTTTAGGTAGGAATTTTGTTGTTGAAGAGGGGGCGTTGGAGATTTGTGCAAAGTTAGATGATATGGGTATTGTGCAATATGCCATTACAAATGGTTCAAAAGTAGCACAGGCCATCAAGATTCGCAAATCTCACTTAGATCAATATATGCGCGATGAATTCATTAGTGAGGAATTAGGCTATGAAAAGCCCGATACGCGCTTCTTCAATGTGGTAAGAGAGACAACACATTATAATCCTGAGACAACACTTGTTGTTGGTGATGGTCTAACAAGTGATATTCGTGGGGGGAATTATGCAGGGCTTAAATGCTGCTGGTATAATCCTGGACATCTGCGTAATATTGAAGGCGTGCATGTAGACTATGAGATTGATCATTTATTAAAACTTGTTGAAATCATTTAGGAGATGCTTATCATCTCCTTTTTTAAGCATAAAAAAACGGTACCAAGTACCGTTAGACCTATATATTAAGCACCTTTTCTAAGAGTTCTTAATTCTCTTGCAGTCATCTTTACTTTTGTTGGTTTACCATCAACCATGATAGTAACTTTCTGTAAGTTTAGATTCCATTTTCTTCTAGTTGAATTTAATGCATGAGAACGTGTGTTACCTGACATAGGTCCTTTTCCGCTAAGCTGACTTTTTCTTGACATTGTATTCTCACCCCTTACGCTTATTGCATACTCACGTATAATACCATCACATCTTAAAAAAAGCAACCACTTAAATAAAAAAATATCTTCCTAACACAAAAAATAGTGTGATTCTTTGAAGAAAAAAACAATCTATTTACATTTTGAAATGCTTAATTTATAATATTGCTGCATAGTGCTTTTTTATGCATAAAAATATGGTAAAATAATAGCAACTAGATGAGGAGATAGGAGGATTTAGCAATGATTCAGAAGAAAACTGAGCTTGGAAATATTGAATTATCTAATGATGTCATCGCTACAATATGTGGTGGTGCAGCCACTGAATGCTATGGTGTTGTAGGCATGGCAAGCCAAAAAATGAGTGATGGTTTCTATGATTTATTAGGTCGAGACAATTACTCAAAAGGAATTGTTGTTGAAGCTGGAGATACAGGTGCAATTATTAATCTTTATATTATCATTGGTTATGGTATTAAGATTTCTGAAATTGTCTATGAAGTCCAGAAAAAAGTAAAATATGTATTGGAAAATACTCTTGATATTGATGTTGAAGAAGTAAATGTTTATGTCCAATCGATCAAGATTATGGATGAATAAAGGAGAAGGAAATGAAAACTATTGACGGAAAAATGTTTCGTGCGATGGTTGAAACTGGTGCAAACCTGCTCCATAACAATCATCCGGAAATTGATGCATTAAATGTATTCCCTGTACCAGATGGTGATACAGGTACAAATATGTCTTTGACATTCACAAATGGTGCTACTGAAGTAAAAAAGCTTGAGAGCGATAATTTAGGTGATGTCGCAAAGACTTTATCTAAAGGCTTATTGATGGGAGCTAGAGGTAACTCTGGAGTAATCCTTTCACAGATCTTTAGAGGTGTTGCAAAAAGCTTGAAAGGTAAGGAAAGTGCGGATGCTGTTGAATTAGCGGAAGCTTTTGCGAGTGGTGCTAAAGTGGCTTATAAAGCTGTCATGAGACCTGTTGAAGGAACAATCTTGACAGTTATCAGAGAAGCAAGTGAAGCAGGTTCTGCTTATGTCAAAGAAGATATGGAAGTAGAAGACTGGTTCTCTTACTTTGTCAAAGAAGCAAATGATGCGCTTGATCGTACACCTGAATTGTTGCCAGTCCTTAAAGAAGTTGGCGTTGTTGACTCTGGTGGAGCAGGCTTAGTTGTTGTATTGACAGGATTTATGCTCGCTCTTGCTGGTGAAGAAGTTGTTCGCGTTGACGTAGCTGCAGCGCAGGCTGCGATGAAAGAAGCTGAAGAAGCTTCTAAGCAAAAAGGCTACCAGGTTAAATATTCATTCAAGATCGATGAAGGTAAGGCAAAGGCATTTACAATTGACGGCTTTACACATGAACTTGAAAGAACACCAGCAACTGATGTGAATGTCACACAAAAGGATGATGTTATTTTCGTCTCACTAGCAACAGAAAGACCAGGACATACATTAAATGTTGGTCAGCGTTTTGGTGAACTTGCACATATCACAATCGTTAACTTCAATGAACCAGATTATAAGGAACCAGAAGCCAAGGAAGAAAAAACTGCGCCAGCTAAAGAAACTGCAATTATCTCAGTAGCAGCTGGTGAAGGTGTTAAGAAGATGTTCTTAGACTTACGCTGTGACTATGTTGTAAGTGGTGGTCAGACAATGAACCCTGCCACAGAAGATATTGTCAAGGCAGTTCGTAAAGTCAATGCCAAGAATGTTATCATCTTACCAAATAACTCTAATATCGTTATGACTGCACAGCAGGCTGCAACAGTATTGGAAGATGAAATTCATGTTATTGTTATTCCATCAAAGACTGTTCCACAGGGCTTAGCCGCATGCATGATGTATAATACAGAAGCAGGACTTGATGAAAATGTCAATGAAATGACTTCAGCTCTTGAAGACGTTCAGACTGGTCAGGTTACTTTTGCGATTAAAGATACAACAATCGATGGCTTAGAAATTAAAGCCAATAATTATATGGCATTATGCAACAAGAAGATTGTTGCATGTGTTCCTGATAAGATTGATGCTTTAAAGAAAGCTTTAGAAGGCTTAGTTGATGATGACAGTGAAGTCATTACACTTATTTGTGGTGAGGATGTCACTGAAGAAGAAAAAGAAGCTGCCCAAGCCTATATTGAAGAAAACTTCGAAGATTGTGAACTTGAAATGAATGATGGTGGTCAGCCAGTATATTCATTTATTATTGGTGTAGAGTAAAAACAAAAATATGGAAATAAAGAGGACGGAAAGGCCATCTTGGTCATCTCCGTCCTTTTTGCATAGGGAAGTTGTAATAAGATATGTTATTTTTTTGAGGTATTTATTGTTTCACGATAATGCGTTGGGGTTGTCTGATATTTGGCTTTGAATGCTTTTGTATAATAATTGGCATCCTGAAAGCCACATGCGAGTGCTATTTCCTGAATGCTTTGTGTACTATTGGCGAGAAGCTCTAATGATTTTTGAAAACGATAATCAAGTAAGTACTGATGGATGGTTATACCATATTCTTCTTTAAATTTGTTGAGTAGAGTGGATTTTGAAACATAGAAATAGTTGCATAGCTGCTGGAGCGTGATTGCATGATTGTAATGCACGTTGAGATAGTTTTTGATTTCGATGGCAAGATTCTTATTTTTTGCTTCTAATCTATTTGTGAGAGTTAGATATTTTGCACAAATATCAATAATGGATGCAAAGGAGAGAATTTGTTCTTTTGTGTGAAATGATATCTTGCTGATAGCTTCATCAAGCCTTTTTTCAGAATCGACGTAGTCTTTTGCCGCATTTTTGATTGTTTTTTTCTCCACTGCTGAGTCAGTCAGTGTTTGCCCCATCATGAGATAACCGGAATGCACACCATAAGTATAGATTGGAACAACAGCTTCATAAAGATGAAAATCACAATTGTAGATATCAATTTGACCTGATGATTTTACACGCTCAAAAGCCTTGTGGTCACATGCAAGACATTGCGCAGCTCCTTCGGGCGTACTTTTAATAAGATGACAGAAAGGGGAGTTGTGTTCAGGGTATGACGTTATTAAGTTTTCATGAATATCATATATCGATAAGTTTAATCCTGATATGAGATAAAGATCCTTAAGCATTGATTGTAAGTTTTCCATATTTTCTACCAAAAGTATAAATAATACTTTTTTACCCTTAGCTTAGACTTTCTTCTATTCTATCATAATCTTTTCTTCTTTATAATCATAATCGCAGTAAGAAAATAAAAAGGCTTTCTTTGATAAGGCGCCAGTTGAGGAAAGCGATGGTTATGAAGAATGGGTATGAACTGTTTTTCCGTGTTGATTGTTGATCTTACTGTTTAGATAACCCTGGGAAAGATAGAAGAAAAGAGGAAAAAATGATGACTAAAGAAGAAATTACAATGGTAGGATTTGAAATCGTCGCTTATTCAGGAGAGGCGAGAAGTAAATTATTATTGGCACTTGAGAAAGCCAAAGAGCAACATTTTGATGAATGCAATTCTTTAATCGAACAAGCGAATGATTGTCTCAATGATGCCCATAAAGCACAGACAGAGCTTTTATCACTTGAAGCAAGAGGCGAAGAAATCGAAATTGGATTTATTACAGTACATGCGCAAGATCATCTCATGACAACACTTCTTCTTAAGGATATTGTCTTCCATTTGATCAATATCTACCACTAGGAGCATGTTATGGATACATTAATTGCTAAGATTGAATCCGCAAAGCCATTCTTTGATCGTGTTTCACGCAATAAATATTTAAAATCTATTCGTGATGGTTTTATGTCAGCCATGCCCGTTATTCTATTTTCTAGTATCTTCTTGCTGATTGCATTTGTTCCTAATATCTTTGGTTTCTATTGGCCAAAAGATGTTGAGAATGCAATTATGAAGCCTTATAACTATTCGATGGGCATTCTTGCCTTGCTAGTAGCCGGCTCTACCGCCAAGAATTTGACGGATAATATGAATCGCGAACTTCCTGTTAATCTTCAGATCAACAATATTTCCACTTTTATGGCAGGCATTGTTGGGACGCTTGTTATGGCAGTCGATCCTATAAAGAATGGCTTAGCGATTGAATATATGGGCTCTAAAGGCTTGCTGACAGGTTTCTTGGTAGCTTTTCTTGTTTGTAATATCTATCGCTATTGTGTTAAGCGTAATATTACGATCCACATGCCTTCTGAAGTACCGCCTAATATCTCTCAGACTTTTGCTGATATTATTCCTTTCGCATTCTCTATTCTATTGCTGGCAGGTTTTGATCTGATTTTTAGAAAGGTTGTCGGGATGAGCTTTGCTGCTGGCGTTATTGCTTTCTTTAAGCCTATCTTCCTTGCTGCAGATGGCTATCTGGGACTAGCTCTTGTTTATGGATCGATTTCACTTTTCTGGTTTGTTGGTATTCATGGGCCTTCAATTGTAGAGCCAGCTGTTTCTGCTATTTACTACATGAATATTGCCGCTAATCTTGATTTATTTAGAGCGGGAGGTCATGCAACAAACATTCTCACACCAGGTGTCCAGCAATTCGTTTGTACGATGGGTGGAACTGGAGCAACACTTGTCGTTACGCTTATGTTCGCTTTTATGGCCCGTTCAAAGGAATTGAAAGCTGTCGGTAGAGCGAGTGCAATTCCTGTCCTCTTTGGCGTCAATGAACCTATATTGTTTGGTGCACCACTTATTCTCAATCCTGTTTTCTTTATTCCTTTTGTACTAGCGCCTATCATGAATGTCTGGTTATTTA
Source organism: Sharpea azabuensis DSM 18934 (assembly GCF_000702165.1). Lineage (GTDB taxonomy): Bacteria > Bacillota_I > Bacilli_A > Erysipelotrichales > Coprobacillaceae > Sharpea > Sharpea azabuensis. Next base: position 35,268 of record NZ_KL370867.1, on the reverse strand, counting down.
AGATATTTGTAGATGTATTAGGCATGAATAGCTTTATGTACATTTTACCTTGGACGACACCAGCCCCAATTGGTATTGTTCTAGGCTGTGGGTTAGGATTGTTATGTGTAATCTATGTGCTATGTGCTTTGCTTTTAGATTTTCTCATCTATTATCCATTTTTTAGGGTCTATGATGGCTTAAAGGTGCAAGAGGAAGATGAGGCGAGTGATGTGCAAAATGAAGAAGAATCACTTGAAGTCAACAATGAAGTTATTGATCAAAAACGTATTTTGGTGCTTTGCGCAGGGGGAGGAACAAGCGGTTTATTAGCACATGCATTAGATGAAGGAGCTAAGGAAAAGGGCATCAAATTGACAACTGCTGCTGGTGCTTATGGAGCGCATTATGATATGCTGAAAAACTTTGATCTTGTCATTCTTGCTCCACAAGTTGCCAACAATCTTGAAGATTTAAAGAAAGATACTGATCGTTTACATATCAAATGTACAGCTTGTCAGTCTAAACAGTATATTGGCTTAACGCGTGATCCACAAAAGGCATTGGAGTTTGTCTTTTCTATATTGAATGATGATGGAGGAAATGTATAATGAAATTCAATTCAGATTTTGTTTTTGGGGCAGCTACAGCAGCCTATCAATGTGAAGGTGAGACAAGAACACATGGAAAGGGAAAGGTTGCCTGGGATGATTATTTAGAAAAAGGAAGCTTTCAGGCTGACAAAGCCAGTGATTTCTATCATCAGTATCCTGTTGATCTTCATTTAGCGAAACAATTTGGCATCAAGGCCTTGCGTATCTCGATCGCCTGGTCACGTATCTTTCCATCTGGTGAAGGTGTGATAAATCAGGAAGGTGTCGATTTCTATCATCATGTCTTTCGTCAATGTCACAAAGAGGGAATAGAGCCCTATGTCACATTACATCACTTTGATACACCCTTAGCACTTCATGAACGTGGTGATTTTCTTAATCGTGAAACGATTGATGCCTTTGTGAAATATGCGAATTTCTGCTTTGAAGAGTACAAAGATGAAGTAAGCTATTGGTTCACTTTTAATGAAGTCTGGCCAATTGCGACAAACCAGTATATTGAAGGTGTCTTCCCACCATGTATCACATATGATATTTCTAAGGCTGTCGCGAGTATGCATGGCATGATGGTTGCTCATGCGAAAGCAGTCAATATCTTTAAAAGCCATGGCTATAAAGGCAAAATTGGCATTATTCATTCGCTTGAAACAAAATATCCTTATGATCCGACCAATTCTGATGATATCCGTGCTGCAAAAAAAGACGATATTCTTGCTAACCAGTTTCTCTTAGATGCCACGTTGCTTGGATCCTATAGTGAAGAAACATTACAAACAATTCATGAACTGCTTGATTTAAATCATGGCTCATTTCATTATGATAAAAGAGATATCGCTGAGATGAAGGAAGCAGCTAATCAAATTGATTATCTTGGCATGAATTATTATCAAAGTCACTTTGTCCGTTATTATGATGGTGAGAATGAAATTGTTCATAATGGCACAGGTGAGAAAGGAACAAAGAAGTTTAAGCTAAAGGGTGTTGGTGAGCGTGTCATGAAAGAAGGCGTTCCAACAACTGACTGGGATTGGCTGATCTATCCTAAAGGCATGTATGATATGCTGATGCGTATTTCAAAGCAATATGCTTTCACAAAAGGCATCTATATAACGGAGAATGGTCTAGGTAAGAAAGAATCTATTGATGATGATCATGTGGTTGATGATGAATCACGTATTGATTATATTGCCAAGCATCTTACATGGTTATTAAAGGCTATTCAAGAAGGTGTTTATGTAAAAGGATACTTTGTTTGGTCATTAATGGATGTATTTTCTTGGTCAAATGGTTATAATAAACGATATGGACTTTTCTATACCGATTATCCTACACAAAAGAGATATCCTAAGGCATCAGCCTATTGGTATAAGCGCGTCATAAGAAACAGGGAGATTTAAAATGAAGACAAAAGGTGTCATCTTTGATTTTAATGGAACATTATTTTTTGACAATGATAAGCATATATTAGCCTGGGGCAAGATATCACAGATCATTCGCCATAAAGGTATCAGTGAAGAGGAACTGCATGAACACTTCAATGGAGTACCAAACAATAAAATCGTCGAATACTTATTTCAAAAAGCATGTGATGAAAAAACATTGGCTTATTACTCGCAGTTAAAAGAAAGCTATTATCGCCAATATTGTCAGGAAGATACGGCTTCATTTCATCTTGTTGTAGGAGCAGAGGCTTATTTTGATTGCTTAAAGCATGCAAATATTCCTTTTACGATTGCGAGTGCATCAATCAAGGAAAATGTTGATTTCTTCGTTTCATCATTCCATCTTGATCAATGGCTTGATCCTCATAAGATTGTTTATGATGATGGCAGTTATGAGAATAAAATAGCGATGTTTAAGAAAGCTGCTCAAAGACTTGATATTGATTTACAAGAAAGTACAATTTTTGAAGATTCACTGAGTGGTATCGAAAGTGCCTATCAGGCAGGATGTCGCAATATCATTGTTGTGAACTCGGCAGATAAGAAAGAAATCTATCAGAAATTACCAGGTGTTACAAAAGTCATTGATACCTTTGAAGAACTTATCGACAACCATGAAAAAGTGTAAAGTATTTTCATAAGAAAAAATGGTAGGATGCAATTGCATCTTACCATCTTTTTTAATATTCTAATAGCTTTGTAGATTACAATAAGTACCTAGGCAAGTTTCGTGACATCTACCCAGTCCTGGACATTACTTGAATAATGTTCGAGTTCGCTGATGTTCAGTTCGATTGCACTGTTGCGAGATCCACAGGCTGGAAAGACGGTCTTGAAACGTTTAAGTGAACGATCAAGATAGACGTTGACATTACTTGGTAAAGCGAATGAACATACGCCTCCAGCGGGATGACTTGTCAATTGCTCGACTTCGTTGAAAGGCACCATTTTTGCCTTCTTGTGAAAGTATTCCTTGTATTTATGATTATCAATCTTGACGTCGCCAGCCATAACAATGATATTCACCTGATCATCAACTAGAAAACTCATTGATTTCGCAATACGTGCTTCTTCTGTATGCAAAGCTTTTGCTGCATCAGCAACCGTTGCGCTTGATTCATCTAATTCAATAATACGATTCGCAATACCTTCTTTTTCGAAGGTTTTTCTTACTGCATCCAATGCCATGTTTATCACCTCATGCGACTATTATAGAAAAACAATTGCTTACCGACCAATACAATAAATTTATGAAATACAATAAGAGGAGCCTATAATAAACTATAGATCATATTCATCTAAAAAACTATGTTCAATGCCATCCTTCTTGTATCTGATCACACAATCAAGATTGACATTCTCCATTGCCACAAAGATATTATGTTCAATATTGGGGTTGTCCTTTTTCATTTTCTTGATGAATTCTTTAACAACCTTACGTTTGCTTGTTCCATCGTTGATTAAAGAGCAGCCTTCCGTAAAGCGACATGCACAGTTGATAAATGTGAGGTCATTGCCATCGCGCCATCTGATAATGGCTTCTTCTCTGACTTTGAATAGAGGACGGATGAGTTCTACGCCATCCCAGTTTTCTGAATGAAGCTTTGGCATCATGGTCTTTACTTCCGCACCATAGAACATGCTTAGAAGGGTTGTCTCAATAACGTCATCCATATGATGACCTAGGGCAATTTTGTTGCAGCCAAGCTGTTTGGCTTGTTTATAAAGATAGCCACGACGCATTTTTGCACAAAAATAACAAGGATTCTTGAAATCACCGGAGCTTACGGCGTCAAAGATGTTTGTTTCAAAGATTTCAAGGGGAATACCAAGAAGCTTGGCATTATCTTCAATAAATTGACGATTGAATTCATTATAGCCTGGATTCATACAAACATAATGAGCTGTGAAATGCACTTTGCCATGGCGCTCTAATTCCTGAATGCATTTTGCCAGCAAGAAACTATCCTTCCCGCCGCTAATACAGACCATGACATTGTCACCTTCGTTAATCATCTGATAGTCCTGTAAACCTTTGATAAAATTATGCCAGATGTCTTTACGATATGTTTTGATAATGCTTCTTTCTATTTCCTGTGTTTTATTCATGAAAAGTCTCCTTATAGGCGAGGTCGAATGCCTGCTTGAATGCGGCGATATCATCAGCACTGTTAAGATGGGAAATGCTGACACGGACGCTGTTTAAGGCTAAAGCCTTATTATGTGTTAAGGCAAATACAAGCTTGCTTGGCATGTTAGCTGGGCAGCATGACGTTTTAGCTGAAACATAGACTTGATGCTTTTCAAGGCTATCTGCAAATCGTGCATTTGTGATATCGGTAATTGAGAAATTGATAATATGAGGAAGGGAATACTTTGTTGTATTGATATGGACATGCTTATAGCCTTTAATGAAGTTTAAGAGGTCATCATGATAAGCTGTAATTTTCTGTGTTCTTTCATCTTCTTCATTGAGGGCGAGCGTTAATGCTTTATCAAAAGCAACAACATTAGCAACAACAGGTGTTCCACTGCGATAAATTGTCGTGGAACGGCCGCCATCAATCTGGGCAATCAAGCCAACATTGCTTCTTTTAATCAATGCTCCTGTACCATTGATGCCATAGAATTTATGTGGCGTTAAGGTAATCAGGTCACATTCTGAATAGTCGATATAGCATTTGCCAATAGCCTGAGAAGCATCTACATGCATGAAGGCCTGGGAATGCTCTTTGACATAGTGGGCAAGAGATTCAATATCCTGCCTGATCGCAAGTTCGCTGTCTACGGCAACGATGCTGACAAGAATTGTATCTTCTCTTAACAATTCTTTCAGTTCGTCTTGATCAACGCGACCATCACGATCAAGAGGAATTACTTCTACTTCAAAGCCTTGCTTGGTCAAAGTTGTAACGGAAGCAGTGATTGAATTATGTTCAAGAGAAGAAATAAGAATGTGCTTACCTCTATTCTTATAACGCTCACATACACCTTTTATAGCAAGATTGTTCGCTTCTGTTGCTCCGCTTGTATAAATAATATCATCCTGATCACAACCCATAAGCTTTGCGATATGAGCACTTGCTTCATCAAGCTTATGCTTTGAGGCAAGGCCTAAAGCATGAAATGAGTTGGGATTAGCATAGAATTCTTGTGTTGTTTTATAATATGTATCCAGGACACGTTGGTCAACTGGGGGATTAGCTGCAAAATCAAAATAAGCCATAATGATCATCCTTTCATTCACCATATCTTAACTTGAATGATTTTCGTTGTCAATTCAGCAACTATTTTCCAACACTATTTTGTGTTATGATGTCTTTGGTGATGAAGATGAATGATTTAAGTAAACTAACAACATCAACAAATAGACAGGCTTTATTAGAAAGCATGGGTTTGCATACATTGGAAGATGTCTATATGCATTTGCCCTATCGCTATGATGAAGTTAAGGAAATCTGGCCAGCTAATGAAGATGGGAAAATATGCGTTGAAGGACATATTATCTCAACACCTAAGATTTTCTTTAAAGGGCGTTTCTCCCGTCTTTCTGTCAAGGTAAAAATAAAGGAAGAAGAATATAATGTTGTCATCTTTAATAGGCATTTCTTAAGGCCCCATCTTACAATGGGCGTTGTTGTAACGATTATGGGCAAGCTTTCTGGCCATGCGATTACAGCTAGTACGATGCTGACGAAGTCGCTAGATGAGATGGGAGGCATTTATCCGATCTATTCCCTAAAAGAAGGAATCACGGATAAACAGTTTCAAAAATATGTCAACAAGGCATTGATGATTTCTTCTGATCATATTGTGGACTTCACGCCTAGTGAATACAAAGAAAAATATCATTATATGAATAAGAAAGATGCCCTCTATGAAGTCCATAATCCAACCCAAAAAGAACGTATTGTAGAAAGCCTGAAATCTTTAAAGTATGAGGAATTCTTAAAATTCCAGTTGACCATGCAATATATTCGCGTGCAAAGAGAAAATGAAGCAGGTGAAGCTAAAGTCTTCAGTCATCAAGATATCAATGCGTTTTTAAAAACACTGCCTTACCATCTTACTAAGGATCAGCAGGAGGCAACAAAAGCTATTTTAAGAGATCTTGAAAAGCCAACCATCATGTATCGTTTCTTGCAAGGGGATGTAGGCAGTGGGAAGACGGTTGTCAGTTCAATAGGACTTTATGCTAATTATCTTGCGGGCTATCAGGGAGCCTTGATGGCGCCTACGGAAGTATTGGCCGCTCAGCACTATCGCACCTTGACACAGTTTTTCAAGAATACTGATATCAAGATAGCGTTATTAGTGGGGGCACTTACGCCTAATAAAAAGGAAGAGATTTATCAGGCACTTGCATCGGGTGATATTGATATTGTTGTTGGAACGCATGCGCTCTTTCAGACAAAAGTTCAGTATAAGCGTTTAGGTTTAGTGATTACGGATGAACAGCATCGTTTTGGTGTTAAACAAAGAAAAGCGCTAAAGGATAAAGGGAAAGCTGTTGATTTTCTTGTCATGAGTGCAACACCAATACCTCGAACGCTTGCTTTATCCCTTTATGGGGATATGGATGTTTCGACAATTCATTCAATGCCCTCAGGCAGAAAGCCGGTCATTACAAAATATTTTCGTTCTTCAAGCATGAAACCTTTCTTAAAAGAGCTTAAGGATTATCTTGAATCGGGTGGACAGGTCTATGTCATTTGCCCAGCTATCGAGGATAATGAAGACTATCAGATGACATCGGCTATAAAGATTGCTCAGGGGATGGCAAATTATTTTGAACCACATTACCATGTTGGCTTGTTGCATGGCGCACTTAGTGATCAGGATAAGAATAGCGTTATGGAGAAATTTGCCGCCAATCAAATACAGATTCTTGTCTCGACAACCGTTATCGAAGTGGGCATTGATGTGCATAATGCGAACTTTATGGTTATTTATGATGCTGAACGCTTTGGAATGAGCCAGATTCATCAGTTGCGTGGACGTGTTGGCAGAGGCAGTAAACAGGGCTATTGTTATTTATTGTCGAAGGCGACAAATGAGGAAGCCATTGAACGTTTGCAGTTCTTAGAGAGCCATAATGATGGTTTTGAGATTTCACGTTATGACTTGGAAACACGTGGTCCAGGGGAAGTCTTAGGATCAAGACAATCGGGTTTGGCGACATTTGTGATTGGTGATGTCTTCAAGGACTTTGATATTCTTGAAATGGCTCGTGATGATGCTGTTGAAATGATTGAAAGCTATTATAAATATGATGAATATCAATCCTATATGCAAACAATCATCGAAAACATAAAAAGCGCTAATGATTATATGGATTAGTTATGATATAATGGGCGCAATTGAGGTGATATTATGAGAATTGCGATAGATGCAATGTCAGGTGATTTAGGCAGTGCTCCAGTTGTAGAAGCGTGCCGTCATTTTGCGAATGAACATAAAGATGCAACACTAGTTGTTGTTGGTAAACAGGAAGAATTAGAATCTTTGAAAGATTTAGAGAATGTAGAGATTGTTGATGCGCGTGATGTTGTCAAGATGACAGATAGTGTCATGTCGGTAAGACGTAAGAAAGAGTCTTCGCTTGTAAAGGCATTGATGATGGCAAGAAATGATGAGGTCGATGGTGTTGTATCATGTGGCTCAACTGGTGCCTACTATACAGCAGCAATGCTTTTTGTCAAAAGAATTGAAGGCGTTTCAAAGAGCTGCTTAATGGCAACCTTGCCTACTTTTAACGGCCAGGGGACATGCTTGTTAGATGTTGGGGCAAATGCAGAAAATACAGCTGAACAGCTTGGTGATTTTGCTATCATGGGATCACTTTACTGCAAGAATGTGCGCGATATCGGTAATCCTAAGGTTGCTTTGCTTAATATTGGTGCAGAGCCACACAAGGGTGATGAAATGCATCAGGAGGCTTATAAGCTTTTAAGCGAGATGAAAGAGACTGGAAAGGTGAACTTTGTTGGTAATATAGAAGGCAGAGATATTTTAAAAGGTGATGCTGATGTTATTGTTACTGATGGATTTAGTGGCAATATTGCCTTGAAGTCAACTGAGGGAGCAGCGCTCATTGTCATGAAGGCTGTCAAAGAAGGCCTGATGAGTTCAACAAGAGGCAAGATTGGTGCACTTATCGCCAAACCAGCTATTTATTCTGTTAAAGACAAGTTTGATTATAAGACAGTTGGTGGTGCGCTGATGATGGGCTTTGATCATGCCTTGGTGAAAGCCCATGGGGCAAGTGACGCACAGGCTTTTGAAAGTGCAATGGCTCTGACCTATAAAATGGTTGAAAATCATGTCGTTGATCAGCTAAGAGAGGGACTTAAAGCATGAAAATACTAGATTTCCTGATTCAAGAAAATATACCCTTTACCCATTTAGGTCTTTATAAAGAAGCTTTTACGCATTCTTCCTATGCAAATGAAAAAGGCGGAAAGGACTATGAACGTCTAGAATTCATGGGTGATGCTGTTTTACAGCTTTATGTTTCAGAACATATCTTCAAGAAATTTCCTCAGTATCCTGAAGGACAGCTAACAACTTTGAGAAGTAAACTTGTTCGTGAAGAATCGTTAGCTCGTTTTGCGAGAGAACTTGGACTTGACCAGCTTATTTATTTGGGTGTTGGTGAGGAGAAGAGTGGGGGCAGAAATAGGGATGCCATTCTTTGCGATATCTATGAATCTTTTGTTGGAGCAATCTATCTTGATTGTGGTAAGGATGAAGTGCTCAAAATATTAGAACGTACAATCTTTATGCATATAGAAGATGTTAAGCATAATGAAGATATTACTGACTACAAGACAAAGCTTCAGGAACTTATCCAGGCTGATGATCGTAAGTCAGTGACTTATGTCCTAGTGAATGAAACCGGCCCTGCTAATGCACCAGAGTTTACGATGAATGTTGTCTTGGATGATACGGTGCTTGGGACAGGGGTAGGAACAAGTAAGAAGCGCGCTGAACAGCATGCTGCTCGTGATGCCTTAAAGAAAATGGCTATGCAGGAAGATCAATAAGATCTTCCTTTTTTTAAAAACAAAATAGCTTAGTGAAACTAAGCTATTTCCAGTACTTCTTGTTCAATTGTTATGCCAAAGCGTTCAAATACTTTCGCTTTGATGATTTCCCTTGCGCTTGCAAGATCATGATAGCTTTGTGCATCAACATTCGTCAGGACAAGAGCATTCTTGTCATGAACACGCATATGTCCAATCTTTTGTCCTTTAAGGCCGCTTTGATCAATCAGCCAGCCTGTTGAAATCTTGACATGTTTTTCATCAACAACAAACCCTTTTAAATCAGGAAATTCCTTGTTGAGTTCATTAAGCTGATCAGTAGTAATGACAGAGTTCTTGAAGAAAGAACCTGAATTTGGAATGAGATGAGGATCGGGCAATTTGTTCGTACGAATCTGAATGACAGCTTCCCGGATGACTTGAGGTGTATAGTCACGAACATGCTGTTTATCAAGTAGTTGCTGAACTTGTGCATAGAAAGGTGGCTTTGGTGAGCTCTTATGCAAGCGCACGGTTACATCACAAATAATATATCTTCCCCACGCTTCATGCTTTAAGACTGAGTTGCGATAAGAGAAATGCAGATCTTTTTTGCTTAATGTTACGAATGCTTTTGTCAATGTATCATAAGCAGTCAGCTCGACAAATGTATCAGCAATTTCCTGGCCATAAGCACCAACATTCTGAACCGGCGTTGCCCCAATCGTACCAGGGATCATGCTCATAGCTTCCATTCCGGATAGGTTATGCTGGATCGTAAAATGAATAAAATGATCAAGAACTTCACCAGCCCCAACACGATATGTAGCTGAAATGCTATCTTCATCCGTCTTTTCAATCCCTTTTATCATGTTATGAATGATGATACCATCAAAACCTTCATCCTTTGCTAAAGTGTTGCTTCCTCCCCCCAAGACAAAGAATTTCATTTGGTGTTCTTCCACCCAATTCATAACATCAACAACATCATTCTTATTTGTTATATCAACGAGATAGGCAGCTTTGCCGCCAATCTTCATGGTAAGGTAATCTTTTAAATCAATATTTTTCTTAATCTCCATGACATTTATAATAGATGTTTTTTTCTTATTTGCAAGAAAATTGCGTCTTTAATTGTACAAAAAAACACCTTGGCTAGTGGCCACGAGGTGTTTCAAGAATACGATCTTTCTCAATGTAAAGATCAGCATGGACAAAATCAATAAAAATCACTATCAAGAAGCCAACTGCAATCAATAATGTCTTTGTATACAAATATTGACCAAAATAGGATGAAGTCAGTGCTCCTAGGAAGAAACAAAGAATCATGCCAAAATGTCTTGCACATTTTTTAAGATAGGTTAATTCATAAGGCTTTCTTATCCATCTTGTCAGATAGCTACCAGTCTGTCTTGTATGATTGGTTATAAAGACAGTTGCCATACCGACGCCTTCAGCCTGACGGAATGTATTGAACTGCATGGCACAAATGAAGTTAATAGAGAGCTGGTAGACAAGATCGGGAACGCTTGAAGGCAAGAAGGCTAAAAGAATAACCCAGATGATTTCAATACCAATCATATAGGTATCCCATCTGAGCCGGCCGATTTTTTTGGCCAGCAGACCGCAATGCTCGCTGACAATCGTGCCAAGCATGTAGGCTAAAAAGCTCAGGATATAGACATGAATTTTTTCGAATTTATGCATTGCTATCGCAATCGCAAATAAGACCATGTTGGCACTCGCAGCATTCGCAAACAAGCCGCCACGCACAGTCATTGTATAACCGCCATAGAATCCTGCAATAAAGATCAGTGCGGCAAATATATAATATTTCTCACATTCCAGATATTCTTTGTTCATGTTTTTACTCCTGAAGTCATTTTATACCTTTATTTTTCATTTACAAGTAAGTCTTTTAAGATTATGAAATGTAAGTGATTTCAATTTGGTTAATGACAGATGTCATGACATTATAGTCATAAAATTCACATATTGCTTTATTTTTGGAAAATAAAAGCGTATGATGAATTCATGTTATGAGGTGAAATAAATGAAAACAACGGTTAATAGTGAAAGAAATATAACATTGGTTATGGACTTTTACGAACTCACAATGGCTTATAGTTATTATAAGAAAAATAAGCAGGACGAGTATGCATACTTTGATATGTTTTATCGTAACAACCCGGATAAGGGGGGCTTTGTTGTAGCAGCGGGATTACAACAGCTTATTGAAGCAATCAAGTATATGCATTTTAGTGAAGGGGATATTGAATATTTACGTTCTTTGAATTGTTTTGATGAAGAATTCCTTGATTATTTGCGTCATTTTAAATTCCAGGGATCTATCTGGGCTATTCCTGAAGGAACACCGGTATTTCCTTATGAACCTATTGTAACAGTTCGTGCAAAGCTTATTGAAGCACAGCTTATTGAAACATTCTTGCTGATTACAATGAATCATCAATCCCTTATTGCAACAAAAGCTCACCGTATTGTTCAAGAAGCAAAAGGCAGACCGGTTATGGAATTTGGTAGCCGTCGTGCGCAAGGCTATGATGGGGCAAACTATGGGGCAAGAGCTGCCTATATCGGTGGTGTATCTGGAACGGCTGATGTTGCAGCTGGAAAAATGTTTGGAATTCCAGTTTTAGGAACAATGGCACATTCCTTTGTGCAGTCGTTTGATAGTGAATATGAGGCTTTCAAGGCTTATGCAGAAGTTTATCCTGATTCTTGCGTTCTATTAGTTGATACATATGATGTATTAAAGAGTGGTATTCCTAATGCTATCAAGGTTGCTGAAGAAGTTTTAGCACCAATGGGTAAACGTCTTTCAGGCATTCGTATTGATTCTGGGGATATTGCCTATCTTACAAAAAAAGCAAGAGCAATGCTCGATGTTGCAGGCTTGACAGATTGTAAAATTTCCATCTCTAATTCACTTGATGAATATCTTATTCGTTCAGTTCTTGAACAGGGCGCTAAAATTGATAGTTTTGGCGTGGGCGAGAATATGATTACTTCTAAGAGCGCACCAGTTTTTGGTGGTGTTTATAAGATGTGTGCCATGGAAGTGGCTGGCCATATTATTCCAAAGATTAAGATTTCAGAAAATACAGAAAAGATTACAAATCCAGGCTATAAAAAGGTTTATCGTCTCATCGAAAAAGAAACAAATAAGGCCTTCGCGGATATTATTATGTTTGCGGATGAAAAAATTGATGTCAGCAAAGATCTCACAATCTATTCATTATTAGACCGCTGGAAGAATAAAACATTAAAAGCTGGTAGCTATGAATACTATGAACTTCAGAAACCAGTTTTCCATAATGGAGAAGTTGTATATCCTGAATATACTTTAGATGAAATCAGAGCATATCGAAAAGAGCAGGAAGCACTGTTATGGGATGAGATTTTCCGTTTAGAATACCCTCATCAGTACTATGTTGATTTATCAGAAAAACTGATTAATTTCAAATTGGCAATGTTGGAAGAAAAACGTCATTAGACTAAGGTGCATGAATCATCATGCATCTTTTTCATTAGTATGATATAATGCCAAAAAGGGGGATGCTTTTATGAAAATAACAGTAGTTGGACTAGGGGTTATTGGTGGCAGCTTTGTTAAGGCGCTTAAAGGAAAAGGCTATGAAGTTTATGGTGTTGATAAGGATGTTGATACGCTTAATAGAGCAAAAGAAGATGGTTGTATTATCGAAGGGTTTGTAGATGGCGAGGAGATCATACCTGAGACGGATTTGACTATTATTTGTCTATATCCTTCCCTTGTTCTTGATTTTATTAAGAATGCCCATTTTAAATCGGGAAGTGTTGTCAGTGATGCAGTTGGTATAAAGAGCTATTTTATTGAGCAGGCATTAGAAATGATACCTGAGGACGTCGAGTATATCTCCGTTCATCCAATGGCAGGCAGAGAAAAGAAGGGCTATGCTTATGCATCGGCTGATGTTTTTAAGAATGCCAATTTTATCATTATCCAGCATGAGACGAATGATGAACAAAAAATTAAGAAAATGCAGCATCTAGCAGGAAAGCTTGGCTTTAGAAGCGTCAAGATCATGTCGCCTTATGAACATGATGAAATCATTTCCTATACTTCACAATTGCCCCATGTCATGGCTGTTGCACTTATGAATAGTGATACACAGAAATATGATACAGGAAAATACATTGGTGACTCCTTTAGAGATCTAACAAGAATAGCGAATATTAATGAAGATTTATGGACGGAGCTCTTCCTGAATAATAAACGTTATCTCTTGTCATCAATCAGACATTTTGAAAAACAGCTTGATATTATGAAGAAAGCTATATATGACGATGATGATGAAACGCTGAAAGAATGCTTTAGAGAATCAACAAAACGAAGAGAACATCTCTAAAAAAATAATTTTTTGTAAAATAGCTATTGCATAAATAGAAATAATAGTGTATATTAAGTGAGCACCGCAAAGAGCTGGTTCCATAGCCAAGTTGGTAAGGCAGAAGACTGCAACTCTTCGATCGTCGGTTCAAGTCCGGCTGGAACCTCCATTGCCCTGGTGGCGAAATTGGTAGACGCACGGGACTTAAAATCCCGCGGACTTCAAACTCCGTGCCGGTTCGACTCCGGCCCAGGGCACCATTTCTTACGGTGCTTATTTATCGGGAAGTAGCACAGCTTGGTAGTGCACCTGGTTTGGGACCAGGGGGTCGCAGGTTCAAATCCTGTCTTCCCGACCATTTGATGGGGCTTTAG
>NZ_KL370867.1:0-21288 GCF_000702165.1 Sharpea azabuensis DSM 18934 | reverse complement strand
TGAAGGGACCGGTCTTGAAAACCGGAAGGCATCGCAAGGTGTGCGGGGGTTCGAATCCCTCGAGCCGCGCCATCTAAAAGACTGACATCACTCATCTGAGTGGTGTTTTTTTGTTTCTCTTCTTATATGAATTGACGTATTTTGTCTCTTTGTGTGATAATACTTCTATAAGTATAGGAGGAAAATGATTATGAGGAAATTCTTGGCACTTTTTGTGACAATGGGTATGCTTTTATCGGCATGTGGCAGTAAAAGCGATGCCCAGAAGGTCTACAACTTTGGCTTAGAGACGGACATCGTTACAATGGACTCAGCCTTTGCGACGGATCCAGCCAGCATGAGTGCGCTTCATGCAACAACAGAAGGTTTGATGGGTGTTGATGCGAAAGGGAAGACAGTACCAATGCTCGCCAAAAGCTATAGCTTAAATGATGATCATACGGTTTATACATTCAAGCTTAGAGATAATTTGAAATGGACAGATTTAAGCGGTAAGACATATCCTTTAGAGGCTCAGGACTTTGTCTATTCATGGCAGCGTGCTTTAAAGAATGCGAGCGAATATGCCTATATGTTTACAAGCGATGGTGCATCAATCAAAAATGCCGATGCGATTGCTAAGGCGGGCGTCAATGCTTCACAGGAGCAACTTGATTCGCTAGGTATTAAGGCGCCTGATGACAAGACTGTTGTTGTAACGCTTGAAAGACCAATTGCCTACTTCTTGGATATTATGACATTCTCTTGCTTCTATCCACAAAATCAGGCATATGTTGAAAAGATGGGCAAGCAGTATGCAACTAATGTGAATAGTATGTTAAGCTGTGGGGCGTTTATTGCGACAAAGTGGACAAAAAGCAATAAGATGGAATTTAAGAAAAATGCAAACTTCTTCAATGCAAAGGATGTCGAGTTAGAAAAGTTAAACCTTTTCTTGAAACAAAACCCATCAACAGCAGCTTTGAATTTTAAAAATGGTTCACTTGATTATGCAGCAATCAATTCATCGTTAGTTGATAAATACAAGAAAGACAAGGAATATAAACAATTCCAGATGGGCTATGTATTCTATATTAATGTCAATCATCGAAAGGCAGCATTGGCAAACAAGAATGTTCGTGCTGCAATTTCCTATGCAATCAACCGTGATGATTTCACAAAGAATGTTTTAAAAGATGGTTCAAGCAAAGTTGGTGGCATGGTTGGCAAGACTTTGGCTTATAATCCAAAGACGGGAAAGGATTTCCGTGATGATAGTGGTGATTATACACATTATGATCTCACCAAGGCGCAACAGTATCTTGATGAAGGACTTAAAGAGTTAAACAAGTCATCAATAGATATTGAAATCTTGTATGGTTCTGATGAATCGCCAGAAGATACAGTGGCTGAATACTTACAGGGGGCTTTAAGCAAGCTTAAGGGACTAAAAGTTACGAATCGTGCGACAACACGTCAAGGGCGTATAGCTTCTCAGGATGCGGGTCAATATGATATCGCATTGCAGCACTGGGGACCAGACTATGCTGATCCAACAACTTATCTCAATCTAGGCTTGTCAGATAACTCTAACAACCGTGGTAAATGGAATAATGCTGCTTTTGATGAAGTCATGCATCAAGCGCAGGTAGAAACGGATGCAAGCAAGCGTTGGGATGAGCTTCTCAAGGCAGAAAAAATCATGATGGAAGATTATGCATTCATTCCATTATTCCAGCGTGGAGCGGCAACCCTTCAGCGTACAAATAAACCTGGCTTGGTTTATAAAATGGCTGTTGGCTCACCGTATACATATACATATATCAAAATAAAATAATGAAAGAGACTGCGGTTTGCATGGCTGCAGTCTTTTGCTGTTATAGAAAGATTTCTTTGAAAGATATTGAATATTGTACGTGAATAAGATTAACTCTTTTCATGAAATGAAAAATAAGGTACAATGCTTGCAAGTGAGGGATAATATGAAAAATATAGATAAAAGAATAGCTGATTTATTGTTGGATACGACATTAAGCCAGCATACAAAGCATATTGTACTTGTCTATGGCCCATATGATCGTTGTGATGATATCGCTTATTATCATGCAAGCCTATGGCGTAAAGAAGATGGTGTATTTCATAAAGTGCTTGAAACCCTAGATGCACGCTGTGGAGAAAATGGCTTAAGTGATCATAAAGTGTCAGGTGACAAGACAACACCTATTGGCGCATACCGATTGACTGAAGCTTTTGGCTTTGGTGAAAATATTGGGACGAACATGCCTTATCATAAACTCAATGAACATTCTTATTGGGGCGATAATACAGAGGCGTGGGGTAGTTATGCAAACAGATATTATGAAGGCGAACATCCAGCTGATGATAAGGAACATATGGTTGCCCATTTTCAGTATGAATTTGGCATGAATATTGGTTATAACTATGATCCAGTAGAGTATGGTAAGGGCTCGGCTATTTTCTTGCACTGCAATGGCAAGGGCAATACTGCTGGCTGCGTAAGCGTACCAAGTACAACGATGCAGGAACTGATGCTAGAAGTAAAAGAACCTGCTTATATCTTGATTGTGCCAAGAATAGAAGATATAGCAAATTATTGAGAGCGAAAAGCTCTTTTTTCTTAATATCTAAAAAAACTTAAAAAAACTGCAAATAACTCTTTTCAAATATAAAATCCTATGTTAGTATAGATGAGCAATAACTCCTACGGATTGCACAAGTGATTCAAATCTAAGTGAGGTTAAGAAAAATAAAAAAGTTCTTGACAATCAATCCGATAGTTGTTATTATAAGCGAGGCTTTAAAAAAGAGATGCGCCAGTAGCTCAACTGGATAGAGTGCTTGTCTACGGAACAAGAGGTTACGGGTTCGATTCCTGTCTGGCGCGCCATTTCTTAAAAGATTATTCGATTCAAATCGGGAAGTAGCACAGCTTGGTAGTGCACCTGGTTTGGGACCAGGGGGTCGCAGGTTCAAATCCTGTCTTCCCGACCATTTGATGGGGCTTTAGCTCAGCTGGGAGAGCGCCTGCTTTGCACGCAGGAGGTCAGCGGTTCGATCCCGCTAAGCTCCACCATTTCATTTGTAATCGAATATGGCGGGATAGCTCAGTTGGCTAGAGCATTCGGTTCATACCCGGAGTGTCGAGGGTTCGAATCCCCCTCCCGCTACCAATTAAGAATTTCATATCGCGGGATGGAGCAGTCTGGTAGCTCGTCGGGCTCATAACCCGAAGGTCGTTGGTTCAAATCCTTCTCCCGCAACCAATTTGGTCTGGTAGTTCAGCTGGTTTAGAATGCCGCCCTGTCACGGCGGAGGTCGCGGGTTCGAGCCCCGTCCAGACCGCCAGTTGTGGTCTCTTAGCTCAGTCGGTAGAGCAGGGGATTGAAAATCCCCGTGTCGCTGGTTCGATTCCGGCAGAGACCACCATTTCAAGAAAGTCGAATAGGTATGCGGCTCTACCCAAGTCTGGCTGAAGGGACCGGTCTTGAAAACCGGAAGGCATCGCAAGGTGTGCGGGGGTTCGAATCCCTCGAGCCGCGCCATCTAAAAGACTGACATCACTCATTTGAGTGGTGTTTTTTTGTGCTTCTTTTTATAAATCGTTTTCTTTTTTATTCATAATGTGTTCGCAATGATATAATAATATTAGTAGATACTAAGGGGGAGAAGCAAATGCGATATGATGGATTAACACAGGCACAAGTTGATGAACGCGTGAAGAAGCATCAGATCAATATTACTTCTGATGATATCTCAAAAACAAAGAAAGAAATCATTCGTGAACATACACTTACTTATTTTAACTTTGTCAATATTGTTTTAGGTCTATTCGTGCTTTCTACAGGACAGATTAAGAACATGACATTCTTAATGGTTGTTATTGTCAATACGGTGATTGGTATTGTACAAGAGTTAAAAGTCAAGGAAACGATTGATAAGTTATCCATTGTAACTGCAAAGCATGCAGTTGCTTTTAGGGATGGAAAAAAGCAGACCATTAATACCAATGAAATTGTCATGGATGACATTTTATATATTGAAGTAGGGGACCAGATTTCTACTGATTGTAAGGTTATTGAAAGCCATGGCTTGGAGCTTAATGAATCATTGCTGACAGGAGAAACGAAACCGGTTCGAAAAAATGAGGGCGATGAACTTTTAGCAGGAACATTCGTATCAGCTGGTACGGGGGTAGCTCAGGTTATTCGCGTGGGCAATGATAACTATTCTTCGACAATTGTAACTCAAGCAAAGGATAAGAATCTTGCCTCAAGCATTATGCGTGATACGATTGAACGCATTATCTTTATCTTATCCATTATTATTATTCCGGTTGGCTTTTTGCTTTTTAAAGCGCAATATGCTGCCAATCCGACGTGGTCAGCAGCAATCGTTAAGACGGTCGGTGGCGTTGTTGGAATGATTCCTGAAGGACTTGTATTATTAACTTCTTTGTCTTTCGTCATTGGGGTTGGACGCCTTGCCCGCAAGAAAGCTTTAGTCCAGCAAATGGAAGCAATTGAAGCACTTGCCAGAGTGGATGAGCTTTGTCTAGATAAAACAGGGACAATTACGACAGGTCAGCTTGAAGTAAGATATCTTATTCCTCTAGGCTCGTATACTCCTAATATGCTTAAAAAACTGCTTGGCACATATGTTTATGCTTCTGATGATGAAAACGCTACTCAGCGGGCTTTAAAGGCTTATTTTGCACAAAATGAAGATTATCATAAGATTGATGAAATTCCCTTTTCAAGCGATCGTAAATACCGTGTTATTACTTTTAAAGAATTAGGCTCTTTTGCTTTGGGGGCACCGGATTATCTTGCGAAAGATGATGAGGAATTGATGAGCCAGGTTGAAGAATATGCCCAGGAAGGTATGCGTGTATTGCTTTTGGCGAAATGTGATATCAATGATGATCATGAAACAATCAGCAATGTCCAAAAAGCCGCGATGATTGTTATTTCGGATATCATTAAAGAGGATGCTATGGATACCTTTAAGTTTTTTGAGGATGCGAAGGTTTCAATTCGTGTGCTGTCAGGTGATAATCCGGTTACTGTTGCGCGTGTATGTACATTAGCAGGTGTTCAAGATGCTGATCATTATATTGATGCTTCTACTTTACCTGATGACATTGATGAAATGGCTAAAGTTATTGGTGATTGTCATGTCTTTGGCCGTGTCAAGCCAGAACAGAAACAATTAATTGTCAAAACATTACAGAAACAAAAACATATTGTTGGCATGGTTGGTGATGGTGTCAATGATGTCCTTGCCATAAAGGATGCGGATTGTGGTATTGCCATGGCCAACGGTGCAGATGCCGCTAAACAGGCAGCGCATATTGTCTTGATTGATTCAAATTTCTCAAGCATGAAAGAGATTGTTGAAGAAGGCCGTACAATTATTGCTAATATTGAAAAAGTCAGTTCGCTTTACCTTACAAAAACAATCTATTCCACTATGCTTTCTTTGATTTTTGGGGCGATTGGCCTTGTTTATCCATTTACACCTTTCCAGCTTTCACTTATTTCGGCATTTGCGATTGGCATCCCATCATTCTTTATTACCTTGCAGAAGAATCCTAATGTCGTGAGCGAAGGCTTCTTAAAACATGTTATGCATATTGCCTTTCCATGTGCATTAGCAGTTGTAACGCATGTCATGTTCATGCTTCTGCTTAAATCCTTCTTTAAACTGGATAATATTGACTATGTCACTTATTGCTTCTTGGTAACAAACTTTATTGCGTATATCGTTGTTTATAAAGTCTCTAAGCCATTTACCATTATTAATGTCATTGTCTTGATTTGTACATTCACATTATCAAATGGCATTATCTATAGGTTCCCAAATCTTGTTGATATTCTTCCTTATACGAAGATTCATCTCTTCTGGTTTGTGTGTATGATTATATTAAGTATTCTCTATGTCCATGTTTATACAACGGCTGTTGATAGTTGGCCATTTAAGATGCATAATATACGCATGAAAATAAGAGGGGTATTAAGAAGATGAAGAGGAAGTATTTTTTCTTTGATATAGATGGCACATTGACAAATCTAGAAACAAGAGAACTTGTTTTAAGTGCTTTAAAAACAATTGAGCATTTACAAAAGGCGGGACATTTTGTCGCAATTGCATCAGGAAGAGCATATTACAAGACAAAGGATGTAGCTAGTCGGGCACATATCCATAATATTGTCTGTAATGGCGGAGCAGGCATTGTATTAAATGATAAGCTTGTCAAGAATGAACCTCTTGATAGAAAGAAGGCATTGGCTCTTTTAGATGAAGCAAATCGGCTAAATCTAGGGACGCTAGTAGCCCTTGATGATTCTATTGATGTCTTTATGAATGATGAGCGCTTTATAAGACAGGTTGGCTTGAGACAGGAGCCAACTCGCTATTACTATGACCCAAACAAATCTTATGCCACAATAAAAGACATCTACAAGATATATCTTGCAATCAATTTAGAAGATGAGGATAAACTTACCCTCAAGGATACTTTAGGACATGTGCGCTTTGGCGATGGCTATCTCACTTATCAGCATGATAAGAAAGATCAAGGCATTAAAGATATGCTAAAACTTGTTGGTGGCAAGGATGAAGATGTATTTGTCTTTGGAGATGCAGAAAATGATATGGTGATGTTTCGTGATGAATGGTGTAAGGTGGCTTTAAAGAGTCATGCGACGGGAAATGATCTGCTGAGAAGTAAGGCTGATTATGTCTCGGATTATGCTGAAAATGATGGTATTTATAAGGCTTGTAAGAAATTAGGGTTTATTGATTAGAAGGAGCTGATGCTCCTTTTTATTTGTGTATAAAACAAAAGAATGTGGTAGAACTTTGTGAAAAGATAAAAAATAGAAAAAGAATAGAATAAATTGTATACAATTATGTAATGGTGTGGTAAGATGATGACTATATATGAGAGGGGTGCTATTAATGAGTGAGTTTGTCAAGAAAAGTCTGAAAAAGTCTTTAGAAGACGAATCCATTAAGAATGAGCTTTATAAAGAGTATTCGGTAAAAAAAGGCTTACGTAATGAAGACGGTACTGGTGTTCTTGTCGGGTTGACAAGAATATCGGATGTTGTAGGGTATCGTAAAGAAGATGGCAAGAAGATAGATGATTATGGCAAGCTGTATTATCGCGGTATATTAGTATCAGATATTGTCTCAAAATCTGAGGGCAGACGCTATATGTTTGAAGAAGTATGTTTCTTGATCCTTTTTGGGCACTTGCCTAATCGCCAGGAGCTAGAGATTTTTAAAAATATTATTGCCCATCGTTATGAATTGCCTGATCGCTATCTTGAGCATTCGATACTAAATTTCCCATCAAAGAATTTAATGAATAAACTCCAGCAGGAAGTCTTGATGATGTATCGATATGACAAATATGATCCTGATAGCAGAGATACTTGGGATTTAATTGAAAAGGGTATTAATTTGATTGCAAAGATTCCTGTCATTGTCTGCTATACATATGCGACTAAGATTCATAATTTTGACAAGGCATCATTAGTTATTCATCATATTGATCCAAAGCTTAGCATTGCAGAACAGATACTTTATTTATTGAGACCTGATGGTAAATATACTAAGCAGGAGGCAGAAGTGCTTGATCGCTGCTTATTGCTGCACGCTGATCATGGTGGTGGTAATAACTCAACATTTACATCGGTTGTCATTTCATCAACAGGAACGGACCTCTATTCGGCTATTTCTGGGGCAATTGGCTCTCTTAAAGGACCACGTCATGGTGGTGCCAATTTGGCTGTTAGAAAGCAAATGCTTGCTGCTATTGATGAAATTGGTATTGAAGCAGATGACCAGACCATCAGAAAACTCATTAAGCGCATTATGGATAAAGACTTTAATGATAATAGCGGGCTTGTTTATGGCATTGGTCATGCCGTCTATACATTAAGTGATCCTCGTGCTGAAATCTTAGAGAAGAAGTGTGGAGAGCTAGCTATCGAGAAGGGACGTCATGCGGAATTCCTCTTCTATAAACGCTTTGCAAAGGAAGCCATAGCAGAGATTCACGAACGCAAAGGCATTAATGTCTGTGCCAATGTTGACTTCTATACTGGTCTTATTTACGATATACTTGGCATTCCAGAAGACCTCTATACATTATTGTTTGTCATTGGAAGAACTGTTGGCTGGGTTGCTCATATTATTGAAGATCAGCTTTATAGTAATCGTATTGTTCGTCCAGCAACTAAGTATGTTGGTACAATTCGTCCATATATTCCTTTAGATGACCGTGAATAACGGTCGTCTTTTTGGTTTTATGTCAAAAAGAAAAGAGGTGCTTAGCACCTCCTATTAGTCGATAACTTTGATCCAGTTATGTGGGTCAGGTAATTTACCCCATTGGATACCAGTTAATGTATCATATAATTTTTGTGTTAATGGACCAGTCTTGAAGTCATTAAGAACAACTTCTTCACCTTTGAAGTAGAGCTCGCCAACAGGGGAGATAACAGCAGCTGTACCAGTGCCCCAAGCTTCTTTTAAACGGCCTTCGCGTCCAGCAGCCATAAGCTCTTCAACAGGAAGCTTTCTTTCTTCAACCTTGTAGCCCCAGTCGCGGAGAATTGTTAACATGGAATCTCTTGTAACGCCTGGAAGAACAGTACCTTCAGTTGGCGCAGTGACAACTGTATCATCAATCAAGAACATGATATTCATTGAACCAACTTCCTCAACATACTTCTTTTCATTACCATCAAGCCATAATACCTGTGTATAGCCATGAGCTTCAGCTTTTTCCTGGGCTTTTAAGCTTCCAGCGTAGTTACCACCACATTTTGTGAAGCCTGTACCACCCTTAACGGCACGTACATATTCATCTTCGATCCAGATTTTGACTGGTGCAACACCTTCAGGATAATAGTTTCCTACTGGTGTTAAGATAATTAAGAATTTATAACTTACGGCTGGATGGACACCAACACCTGGCTCAGATGCAAACATGAATGGTCGAATATATAATGATGTTTCTGGAGCAGTTGGAATCCAGTCCTTCTCATGTTCAACAAGAGCACTAACTGCCTGTACGAAATCTTCAACCTCAAGATAAGGCATGCATAGACGCTTATTTGAATTCTGCATACGTTTTGCATTCATTTCTGGTCTAAAGAGCTGTACTTTGCCTTCTGGATTACGATAGGCTTTTAAACCTTCGAAAGTCTCCTGTGCATAGTGCAATACCATTGTTGCTGGATCAATCTGTAATGGAGCATATGGAATAATCCTTGCATCATGCCATCCTCCCTGATCCTTATCCCAATCAATTTCAAACATATAGTCGGTATAATATTTACCAAAACCTAATGCGCTCTGATCAGGCTTTTCTTTTAATTTTGCGGTTTCTTCAACTCTGATATCTAACATATCTTTATCCCCCTTAAGTGGTTCCTATTGTAACGCTACTACGTTCTATAATCAATATAAAATTGTCATAAAGATAAATAAAAAATTAATAGTTAGGAAATAAACAAATATTATAGAATATGGATTTGCAAACCGTTTTCACAAACCTGAAAACATGCTTCTTGTGTTTCTAAGTCTTCGCTCGCTACGGCAGCTTTAATGATATTGATTGTTGCTTCGGGTAGAGCAGCCTTGGCAATAATGGCATTTGAAATAACACAAATATGGCTCACAACGCCAACAAGGTTTATTTCATCATAGTCTTTGTTCTTCAAATAATTGCCAAGCTCAAGAGAAGGAAAAGCCGGCTTTTCAATTTTTTTGTAACCTTTGCTTAATGACTGAACCTGGCCATATAGCTCATGACCTGAGGTGCCTTTGATACAATGTGTAACAGGTAAATTGTGTCCTTCCTGTGTATCCATATAATTCTGCTCATGGGTATCTAAAGTAAAGATGATATCCTCACCACTACTCTTATATTCCTCAATAAGTTCAACAATATTCTTTTCGATAGCTTGGGCATTCTTGCTAGCAAGAGTGCCGATGACAAAGTCATTTTGATAATCAACGACGATTAAACATTTCTTCATTTTTCTACACCCCCGAAACTATTTTCTATTCTTACATTACATGTGTCAAGACACTAAAATATATTCTTTTTCTAAGACGGCTTTTTGAATTTAGATAATCTATGATAAAATAGAGGTGAGGTGAGATGGATGAAACGTGCACTTGTATTAGCTGGTGGAGGTTCAAAAGGCTCTTATGAACTTGGCTTTATTAAAGCTCTTTATGAACATGGAATTCATTTTGACATTGTAACAGGAACATCAATTGGTGCTCTCAATGCCTGTATGATCGTACAAAAAAATACGATTGAAGAAATGGAAGATTTATGGGATCATTTGGATTTTGATCATGTCTTTGCGAGTATGCCTGATATAAAAGGCATGAGCGAAGATTTCATGACACAAAAAGCGATTGCTGTTAACTTTTTTAAAGGCTATCTTGAAAACAGGGGAGCGGATGTACGTCCTTTTTATGAGATTGTTAGGGAACTTCTTGATGAAAAGGCGCTTCTAGATTCAAATATCGATTTTGGCTTATGCACTGTTAAGTATCCTAGCTTAAAGCCGGTCTATATGACCAAAAATGAAATGCCTTATGAGAATATTTACAAATATCTTTTAGCTTCTGCCGCATGTTTTCCAGCATTCCCGATGATTGAAATAGATGGTGAGAAGTATCTTGATGGTGGCTATTATGATAATCTGCCAATAGATTTAGCAATCAGAATGGGGGCTGATGAAATTATTGCTGTTGACTTACATGGTCCTGACAAAGATATTATTCATGCCTGCTATCTGAATCGCCCGCATATTATTTACTCTAGACCATACTCGGATTTAGGCACCTTCATGAATTTTGCCCCTGAAACTATCGCACGAAATAAGCGCTTGGGCTATCTGACTGGACTTAAGACAATCGGGGTGCTGGAGGGCAAGAAGTATAGCTTTCAGCCTTATCAAAGCGAGCTCTATGAGACTTTCTACCGCCATATTCTTCTTGTTGAAAGCTCGAAAAGAACCCTTTTCAATAATGATGATGCACCATTAACTGATGTTCTTCTAACAAGCCATAATCATGTTCCGCTTGCACTAAAAGACTATACCTATCTAACGATGGATTATTTAGGTGATCTTATTGAGGCGGATGAAGAAGTTGTTTATAACTTTCAAACATTCCTGCAGGAGGCACTTGACCATTTCGCAAGCTATCGTAATCAGGATTATATGAGTGGAACATTCAAGGACGATGTTAAAACATTCATTAAAGATATGAATAAAGAAAGGCTTGTTGGAAGCATGTATCATATGTTTCTCTATCCCGAAAATGAGACGATTGACATGTTGAATTTTGTGAATGTCTTTCCTAAAGAATTATTAGTAGCAATGCTTCTCTATGATTATGACAAAATCATGAATACATAAAATTGATCCATCCCAGAGCGGATGGATCAATTGCTTTGATGCAAAAAGTTAACCTTTTTTTCACATTCTTGTTGACATATTTTATGGGTATGGTATTATAAGGAAGCACTAAGGAAACGCCGCATTCGTATAACGGCTATTACATCTGCTTGCCATGCAGAAGATGCCGGTTCGATTCCGGCATGTGGCTCCATTTATTATGCTTGTACTTTGTTAGTTTGCATCTTAAATATAGCGCCGCATTCGTATAACGGCTATTACATCTGCTTGCCATGCAGAAGATGCCGGTTCGATTCCGGCATGTGGCTCCATTTGAGATTGACCTGGGTTATCCCAGGTTTTTTTATTGATGAAAAAACAACTCTTTAGATGAGTTGTTTTTCTTTACGGTAAGTAAGAGGTGTACAGCCATATTCTTTTGTGAAGAGACGGCTAAAATAGCTCTGTTCGCCAAAGCCGCAAATAACAGCAATATCAGCTAGGCTCTCTTCACCTCGTGCTAGCATGCGGCTTGCCATTTCAAGGCGATAGCTGTTTAAAAAGGCAATTGGTGTAGATTGTGTATACTTTTTGAAAAGCGAAGCACACTTTGAGCGGCTGACATTGGCCGCATTGGCAATATCATCCAAAGTGATCTTTTCCCCATAATGTTCGTAGATATAGGTAGACATGCGCCGCTGTAAAGAGGTATCGGTGCTATAGGGAGCTTCTTCTTTCTTGGTAATATAGACCAGGTAGAGCCTTCTAAAGATCATATAGACATAGCCAATAATATCGAGTTCATAGGCATAGGGCTTTTCTTCAATCATGGCATAGATCTCGTTGATCATACTAGAAATCAATAAGGCATAGGAATTCTTCCCTGCCATTTCCACATGGGAGAATTCTTTGTTGTGGATGATGGGTTTGATAAATTTTTCATAGACCTCTTCATTTTTTGCCAGCATTTCTGCTTTGATGGAAATGACATCGATATCACTATCCTCATTGCTAGTATTGTAGATTTTATGCATCTGATCAACATTGATAAAACAAAGCTCGCCAGGTGAAAGAAGAAAATCTGATTCATTGACATGACAATGGATATGTCCTTTATTTACACGAATGATTTCTACTTCATCATGCCAGTGTAAGAGCTGTTCATGATGACTTTTTGCATAGACAATATCATGTTCTAGGGCAATTGGTAAATGATGGAAATCATTTATATGTGGATTGGCATCTTTAATTGAATGTGTGGGCATAGTATTCTCCTTAAGCTTATTAGATATTTTATAGTATAACGTACAATTAATCTAAAATAAAGAAATAATACAAAAATTATAAGATATTATCCAATAAAAAAATAAAATAAAACGATATACTACAAATACAGTAAACGAGAAATAGTTTACTTATCAAATGATGAATAGAAGCTGACGACCTTACCTTTCAATCACTTAACAGTTTCTATTCATATGAATTATTTAATTATAGGAGGAATATTTATATGTCATTAATCAACAAAGAAGTAAGCGCATTTAGCGTACAGGCGTTCCAGGATAACGCATTTCACACAGTTAACAAGGAAGATTTATTAGGAAAATGGAGTGTTTTCTTCTTCTATCCAGCTGACTTTACATTTGTATGTCCAACAGAATTAGAAGATTTACAAAATAACTATGAAAAGTTCAAAGCAATTAATTGTGAAATCTATTCAGTTTCTTGCGATACACATTTCGTTCATAAGGCATGGCATGACCATTCTGAGAGAATCTCAAAATTAGAATATCCAATGCTTGCTGATCCTACACATACATTAGCTCGTGACTTTGAAGTCTTAATTGAAGAAGCAGGACAGGCTGAACGAGGAACGTTCATCATTAATCCTGAAGGAAAGATTGTTGCTTATGAAGTGAATAGTGGAAATGTTGGCAGAAATGCGGATGAATTATTGAGAAAGGTTGAGGCTTGTCAGTTTGTTCATGAACATGGTGATGAAGTATGTCCAGCTAAATGGAAACCAGGTGAAAAGACATTAAAGCCTACTCTTGATTTAGTTGGTGCACTTTAATAGGTGACGCTATGATTGATAAAGATTTATATGATGCCATTGTTATAGGTGGAGGTCCAGCTGGCTTAACAGCAGCCATGTATCTTGCAAGAGCTTGTTATCGTGTGCTCGTTGTTGAAAAGGAAAAGTTTGGTGGACAGATCACCATCACTGCCGAAGTCGTCAACTATCCAGGTGCGACACCCCAAAGTGGGGAAGAACTGACAGAGAAGATGCGCAAACAGGCAGAAAGCTTTGGCGCAGAATTCATGTTAGCTGATGTGACAGAGCTTGACTTCTCAAATGAAGTGAAGGTCGTTAAAACATCACGTGGTGATTTGCGAGCACTTGGTATTCTTCTTGCCACAGGTGCACATCCTCGTCAGCTTGGCTTTGAGGGCGAAGAAGAATTCAAAGGCCATGGTGTTGCGTATTGTGCAACATGTGATGGTGAATTCTATACAGGCAAGGAAGTCTTTGTCGTAGGTGGAGGATTCGCGGCAGCTGAAGAAGCTGTCTTCCTCACTCGCTACGCTAGCCATGTCACAATGCTTGTACGTGAAGATGATTTTACTTGTGCAAAAGAAGTAGCTGACAAGGCAAGAGAGAATAAGCATATTACTATTCTTACAAATACGGAAGTCGTATCTGCCAAGGGGGATTCTGTGTTACGGACACTTACCTATAAGAATAATAAAACAGGTGAAATCTTTAACTATGAGGCAAGTGACGGGGATACTTTTGGCATCTTTGTCTTTGCTGGATATGTCCCATCAACAGATCTTGTAAAATGTATTGCTCAACTTAATCCACAGGGCTATGTCATTACCGATGAAAGCAAGCAAACAACAATGCCTGGTCTTTATGCAGCCGGTGATGTTTGTATCAAACCACTTAGACAAGTCGTTACAGCGACAGGTGATGGGGCAATTGCTGCAACAGAAATGGAAAAATATCTTTCTAAACAACGAGAAATCACAGGTCTTTCTACTACCATGCCTGTTAAACGTGCAAGCGTCCATCAAGAAAAACCTCAGCCAAAAGCTTCAAATAATGAACTTCTAGACGAAGCCATGAAACAACAGCTCAATGCCGTCTTTGAGAAGATGACAGAAACGCTTACTCTTGAAATGTATCTAGATGAAAGAGAAGTCTCGCAAGAACTCCAGGCTTATATGCAAGCATTGTCTTCTCTAACAGATAAACTCATTATCAGAGAAGGACATGGACAAGTCAAAGAACGCCCTTATGTACAAATACGAAAAGCTAATGGGGAAGAAGCAGGATTTACTTTTCATGGCGCACCAGGTGGACATGAGTTTACATCCTTTGTCTTGACTCTATATAATATGGCTTCAAGTGGACAGCCCATTGATCCATCCTTAAAATCCACAATTGAATCCATCAACAAAGATGTCCATATGACCATCATGGTATCTTTAAGCTGCACAATGTGTCCTGACCTAGTTGTTGCGGCAGGTAGACTTGCATCCCTTAATAAGCATATTCATGTCGATGTCTATGACCTCAACCACTTTACTGAACTTAAAGACAAATATCATGTGATGAGTGTTCCATGCTTTATCATCAATGACCAACAACCAGAATTTGGTAAAAAGAATGTTGAACAACTCACATCTCTCATTATGAACTAAAGTCATCTTTTTCCATTAATTGAGGACCACATATGTGGTCCTTTTTATGCATGAAAAAAGGATTTAGCTTGGAGCTAAATCCTATTTGCCAGTAAAGAAATTAATGATTGTTGAAAGGAATTCCTTTACTTTTGATGCTATTGTTGTAAGGATGCCTTTGTTTTTATTGATAATATCAGCATAGCCTTTAATACTTTCATAGATGTTCTTGGCTTGTGTCTTTAAGGCATCTTCATCAAGGTTAATCCCTTTGATTTTATCCATTAAATCAAGAATCTTATTTTCTGTATCTTCATTTAATTGGATATTCTGCTTATTTTCAATTTCTTTTAAAGCTTCCTTGCCTTTTTCACGAGTATAGTCATCACCCATGGATGCAACATTCTGCTTTAATGCTGCTACTAAGTCAGCTGCATCATCTTTTGATCCAGTTTCTTTCGCAACATCAGAAGTTACACTTAATTCGTTGTTGGCTGTATCAACAGCGTTGTTATTGAGAGTTTTACCAGTCATGATTTCATAAGACTTTGTCGCAGCGACAAGAGCGGCAGTACCTGAAATTTTAAAAGGACCAGCTACTGTTAGCTTAACGTCTTTCACACCTGCAGTTATTAATGCGTTCTGATACATTTTCTCAGTGACATAAGTGATGTTCTTTGTTTCAACAGTGATTCCTGCATTTGTATCCATCTGTTCAAGAAGGACGCTTGAAAGGGCGCGAGAACCGATCTGTGAAGCAGAGATATAGCTGCTCAGATATTTCTTTTCTTCATCATGTGTAACATAGGATACGTTATAGTCATTCTCATTTTCAACACCTAGTAGTTTTAGAACTGTTGCTTTTTCATTTGCATTAAGATCTTTACCTAATACAAGATAAGCTTCGCTATCAGCTTTAACATTGGTTACTGGCATAACCATTGCCAATGTCAGTAAAGCAAAAAGCATTTTCTTCATTTTCATGAAATTTACCTCCTTCATGACATCCCTAGTATACCACATCTTATCTTGATTTAAATGAATACATCCATAACAATAAAGATTAGTTTTTGTTTTCAATATCTTTTATTCACTTTCAATAAAGAAAACGAGCCATCTATCAAAGATAACTCGTTTAAAAGAATAGGGTAGGTATTCTATTTGTTTTTGTTTTTATCGTAGATAATCTTTAAGCCTTTAAATGTAAGATCAGGATCATAAATATCAATAAGATCAGTCTGGTTGGCAATAATTTTGCCAAGACCACCAGTAGATATCACGCGCATTTCCTGGTTATCATATTCTTCCTTGATCTTTCTGATAATGTATTCGGTTTGTCCAATATAGCCAAAGACAACACCAGCTTGCATGGATGTTACTGTGTTTTTACCAATCACAACAGCTGGTTTCGTAATTTCTATTTCAGGTAGCTGAGCGGCCATGGAGCTTAAAGCGTTGGCAGTAATACCGATGCCTGGTGAAGTTGCTCCGCCAATAAATTCTCCTTTGCTTGTCACTACATCGAAGGTTGTAGCTGTACCAAAGTCAATGACGATGCAAGGACCACCATATGTATAGAAGGCACCAGCAGCATCAACGAGACGATCGGCACCAAGTGATGAAGGATGATCGATATGGATGGAAATTCCTGTTTTCACACCAGGACCAATAAAGAGTGGCTTGACATCTAGATATTTGATAATAGAGCTGGCAAATGAATAGTTGATCTTAGGAACGACAGAGGAAATGATAGCAGCGGATATATCACTTGCTTCATAACCAGAAGCATTGATAAATGATACCAGGAATGTCCCATATTCATCACTTGTACGCTGGAATCTTGTTGTTAAGCGGAAATTGTTGATGAGATTGTTACCATCATAAAGTCCCATCGTAATATTTGTATTACCAATATCAATAACTAATAACATTTTTCATCCTCTATTTCTTTTAATTTCATAAGTATCTTAAAGCCTAATTTTTCCTTGCTAGACTTCTTTAATGATTCATGCCCATCACGAGTGATGAAAGTCACAATATTTGTATCTGTTCCAAATCCGGCTCCTTGTTCAGTTAGGCTATTGGCAACAATCATATCGGCATTTTTGTTGATAAGCTTTTTCTTGGCATTTTCCAATAGATTCTCAGTCTCCATCGCAAAGCCGCAAATGACCTGATTGTCTTTTTTATTTTCTCCTAATGCTTGAAGAATATCACGATTTTTATTGAATGTTATCGTAAGGGTATCATCGCTCTTCTTGATTTTGTTTTCCGCAATATGCTCAGCACGATAATCGCCAACAGCCGCCGACATAATAATATAGTCATAAAAAGGCGCGAGATTAACAAGGGCATCATACATTTCATTGGCTGTTGTGATATGCTCGATTTCTACAAGAGGAAGGGTGATGTTAACTGGACCACTGATAATCTTGACCTGTGCACCAAGCAAAAATGCTGCCCTGGCAATGGCGTAGCCCATCTTGCCTGTCGAATGATTGGAAATAAAGCGAACAGGATCAAGGGATTCTTGCGTTGGACCAGCAGACACAAGCACTTTCTTTCCTGATAAGGGATGCTCACTTAGGGCATAATCCATCATCAGCCTAATTGTTGCAAAGTCAGCTAGCTTGCCTTTTCCAACAACGCCACAAGCTAGAAGTCCCGTGTCTGGTTCAACGAAAAGAACACCATCTTTTTTGAGCTGATTGATATTGCGCTGTGTGGCTCTGTTTTGATACATATTGACATTCATGGCAGGGGCTATCAGCTTTGGACATGTTGCAGCTAAAAAGCTTGCAGTAAGCATATTGTCAGCAATACCATTGGCGAGTTTGGCAATTGTATTGGCACTTGCAGGAACAACCATAAAGAGACTAGCGTCTTTGACAATATCGATATGGGTAATATGACCGATATCATCATCAAAGACATCAACATAGACTTTCTTTTTTGTCAGAGATTGAATAGAGAGAGGGGTGACAAACTGACAGGCTGATTTTGTCATAATGACTTCGAGTTCAAAATCGGTTTTTGTTAAATCGGAAATGAGCTGAATTGCTTTAAAGGCTGCAATACTGCCAGTTATGCCAATAACGATTTTTTTAGGCATACTTCTTTTCCTTTCGATATACATTAATAAGGACCTTAGAGAGTGCTAAGGCAATGATTGTCCCAACAATTGCTTCTAGCATGCCATTTGTTGCAATAATGCCAAGTAAATAAGGTAATAATTCGCTAAAACTCTTACCTAAAGCTTTTGCATAGCTGACGCCAAAAAGGACATAGATACCTCCTAATACAAGGATGGTATTTGTCAAAGCACCAAGAAATGCACTTACAATCATGGCTATAAATTGATTCTTATTTCGCAAAGCCTGATAAATTGTACCAGCAACATAGCCAATAGCCATTCTTGGAAGAATAGCTTCAAAGAGTGATAGGATATTACCTGAGATAAATGGTGAGAAAATAAAAGATGTTGCTGTAGGCTGGACTGTATTAATGACTAATGAAAGTAAGCCAAAGACAAATCCAACAATAACACCTTGTTTTCTACCAAGAACA
Source organism: Sharpea azabuensis DSM 18934 (assembly GCF_000702165.1). GTDB lineage: Bacteria > Bacillota_I > Bacilli_A > Erysipelotrichales > Coprobacillaceae > Sharpea > Sharpea azabuensis. The sequence continues at coordinate 2,599 of NZ_KL370867.1, read as the reverse complement.
ATAGCTGCGACGATGACTGGAATGTGCATCGTTGTAGCACGTAATGGCCCAATCGGAATAAATCCTAAAAATGGCACAATAAAGAGCATGATTTCAATTGCAATAAACATTGCAAGCAGGACAAGTTCCTTTGTTTTTGATTGATTCAATTGTAGTTCCTCCACTGTCGCTCATCAGATGCGACGCTTTCTTATAAATTATCGGCTAGGGAAGCTGTTGGTGCCAATTAGGTCACCACAAAAATGTTCTTTTACCGACAGAGCTATTATATCAAACACAAGCAAAGATGTTAAGAATTGTGTTTTTAAGAAAAAGACTGTTTAAGTTTCTTTGTGTAGGAATTTCCAGATAATGAAACATAATTTCTAAAAACGCCCATATTAAGGACTTATTTTTATAAAAAATCATGAAATACACCAAATAATTGACAAAAAAAATCATGTCACTGAATGCCAAGGTTACGCATAAAAAAGGCTAGCAGCGCTGAGTACTAGTCCCTCCTTCCTATTTCCTCATGATGCTGATTTACCTGACAGGACGTTTTTAGACATCGAAAGTGATATCATTCATATTGTGACCGAGCACCTTCTTTCGCGTGGAGATGGCAATGAGAGAACCAATGTCTATATGTGCAAGTACGAGGGTAACGGCTTCCAAGAGTACTAGAACATAGAGAGCGGAGGCACTGACGTGTACGAGGTGTACAAGAAGATGGAAGGCAAGGTGTTCAGCGTGAAGAAGATCATGCCTGGCGTCAATACCCCACCTATGCATCCAAACTGCCACTGCTCGACTGCTCCGTACATTGACGAGAAGAAGTACTACGAGTGGCTTGACTCCTACGATCAGCACCATATGAGCTACAATGACTGGGTAGAGTGGAATGATGTTGCTGAACAAAGAGAGAAAATAATTCAAAGCAATAAAAATGTGAGAATCCCTGAAACAGCAAAGAAAGCAATAAGTGAAGCATTTCGATACATTAATGAGGCTAAGAAGAACAAAGCAGAATTCAGCAAAGAAGATAAAATATTTATTAGAACTGAACTGACAAAGTACTTTCCTGAAAGGACATTCATAGGTATCAACCCATTTACAAACAGGAAGATTTATGTGTATGGCAAGGACTTCTCATATTTTATCAGTGTGCACGGCCTGGATAATTCTCTTAGATATGAAGACCTGGCCAATATCACAACCGTGCTTGATTACGACATGGCACTTGTATCCGAGAATGAAGATACGTATTCGTTTATTAAGAAGGCTGATAAAAGAGACGGGTTCTATGACGCCATACTGAAAAGGGAAGGGAATAATGATGAGATTTTCCATTTCAATTACAAAGGACTAAAATCTACAAGAAAGAATATCAAAAGTCTAAAGAAAAAAAGAAAGATGAAAATCATAGACGTTAGAAACAAGAAATTTGTTGACATGATCGACAAAAAGTGATTCAATCAAGTTAGAAATGGATAGCTGACGTAGAAAAACCGGTCCCGTCTACACATTTTGTATCACCAGTGATACATATGGATGAGGGATGACTATTCTTAGAAATAGTAGACCGCCCCTCCAGCTGTCCTTTCTGTTTTATCAAGGTCAATTGTTTTATCAAGCCGGCTGATTAGTCGGTTTTTATTTTGTACATTTAGCCACCATCATGGTGGCTTTTATGCCTGAAGGAGGAATGGGTATGGCAAGTGATGACATGTTCAAGATAATCAATTGTATCCTGAAGGAGCTCTATAAGTGCAAGAAGAAGGTTGCTGAAGTTCTCAAAGACATCGTGGCTATGATCTAGAACGTTCAGCATGAAAACTTAAGGAAAAAACATAATATGCAAAGGACAGCATGAGGCTGTCCTTTTTGAGCAGCAAAAGGAGAAACTCATGTCACAGGAATTTAAGCCACACCACTATCAGTACTTTGAGTACGGAATCAAATCATGCTACGACGCTGAGAGAGGCGTAATAAGGGCAATAGGGGAATTTCTCACTACTACACTTATACTCTATTTCTTTCCAAAAATCTTTGAACCAACAAATGGTTGAAGAAATCTTTCAAACACATCCGATAACGTCCTATCTTTCGCATGATGATCTTTATATTAATCAAGAATCGCTGTGTCAGTTTAGTTCTATCAAGAATTTTGTTTTCCTTAGCACATACAATCAATCTTATGACAATCACGCCTTATCTTGTCATTAGTTTATTCATGGAGATTGCTTATGGGCGATATGAATTATCTAGTGCAACATTCATCCATATGATTTATAAAGTTCCCGACAGAAAACCCACGTGCCTTTAGGCCGTGGGATGAATGGCGGTTAGGGATATGATATAATATGCATACAGGAAATCCTGTTTCCGAGTCTTTAGAAAGGAGAAAGCTGTATGCATCTTACCGTAAAACAACAAGTAAAGCATCTTTCAAAGGAAGACTACAAAACTATAAAAGAACTATGCCATATAGCAAAGAATCTTGCCAATGAAGCTATCTATAATGTGCGCCAGTATTACTTTGCAGAAGGCGAGTTCCTAAAATACGAAAAGAATTACACTCTTTTAAAGAACAGTCCTAATTACAAGCTATTAAACT
>NZ_JNKU01000006.1 GCF_000702165.1 Sharpea azabuensis DSM 18934 | reverse complement strand
GAAGTGGACCCGGAGGAACTGAAAAAGAATCTGAATTTACTGAATAACAGGCCACGTAAATGCATAAAATATAAAACACCTAAAGAAGAATTACTGGGTAACTCATCGCAGGTGTTGCACTTAATTTGACAAATCATCTTCTTGAAAAGGGAAAATTGTTCGTAATACAATGGATGTAGGAGGTTTTCTTATGGTTACACTTGACTCATCAATTGCTGATATTTACGCCTCACCAGTAGGACATGATGTATTAACGATGGCTTGTCATCATGCACAAATTCCTACCTGGGTCCTGCAGACACCACTGATGAAAGTTCTCAAGATCAAGTCTCTTTCACGCTTCACTAAAGATTTTGATGAAAATTTCTATCAAACACTCATACAACTCATCAATGCTGAACAAGATACGCCACCTTCAATTGATGGTGAAATCAAACATACATGGTGGAAAGAAGCTGTTTTCTACCAAATCTATCCACGCACATTTATGGATAGTAATGATGATGGTATTGGGGATCTTCAAGGGATTATTGATCGTCTAGATTATTTAAAGGATTTAGGTGTTGATGCATTATGGCTTTCACCTATCTATGATTCACCACTAGATGATAATGGATATGATATACGTGATTATTATAATATTCATCATGATCTAGGGACGATGGATGACTTTAAGAGATTGCTTCAGGAAGTGCATAAGCGAGATATGAAGCTGATTATGGATTTAGTTGTCAATCATACCAGTGATGAACATCGTTGGTTCCAAGAAGCACTAAAAGATCCCAATTCACCTTATCGTAATTATTATTTTCTCTATCCTCAAGAGAACAACACACCACCCAATAATTGGGAATCCTTCTTTTCTGGAAGTGCCTGGAATAAGTATGAAGAAGAGAAGCTATGGGGACTTCATCTTTTTAGTAAGAAACAGATGGATCTCAATTGGGATAATCCAGACTTAAGAAAAGATATCATTCAAATGATTAATGACTATCTTGATTTAGATGTTGATGGTTTTAGAATGGATGTCATTAATTTAATTTCTAAGACAGCAGGTTTACCTGATGGCAATGTTAAGCTTGGTAAGATGATGGGCTATTGTGGTATTGAACATTATTTCTATGGACCACATCTCCATGAATATCTCCATGAAATTCATGAAAAAGCCTTTAAGCCACACAATGCTTTCTCTGTTGGAGAAGTACCTGGTTTATCAATGGCCTTAAGTCAGATGGTGACAAATGATGAAAGGGAAGAACTGGATATGGCTTTTAGCTTTGACTTGTTGGAAAGTCCGGGACATACACGTTATGAAGACTACCGCTATGATTTAAATGCCTATCGTGATCAAATACATGAATGGATGACCCATTATGGCAATCATTGCTGGATGGCGCTATTCTACAATAATCATGATAATCCACGTATGGTCAGCAAGGTTGATCACACACATCAATATGACAAACAGATAGAGACACTCTTAGCTATTATGCAGATGACATTAAAAGGAACACCGTTTATCTTCCAGGGGGATGAAATGGGCTTAACCAACTATAACTTTACATCCATTAACCAAATTCATGATATTGAAGGTGTTAATCTCTATCAAGAACTCATAAAAACAATGAGCGAAGAAGAAGCTTTTAAAATCATCAAAGCAGGAACACGTGATCATACCCGGATGATGCTTCCTTGGAACAAGGCATCTAAAGAAACAATGGGTTCCCTCTATCAGGATGCACATGTTTCGATGATAAAAATCTATAAAGAACTTATTCATCTTAGAAAAAAACATCAGGCACTCATCTATGGTGACTATCATTGCCTCAGTTCAAAGCATAATACTTATATCTATGAGCGGGCAACAGAGAATGAAACTTGCATAATAGAATGTAACCTTTCCAACACTGTTCTTAAAGCCCATAACTATCCCGATATGCATCGTGTTTTCCCATCTCGAGTTGAAAATTCAAGACTGCTTGGACCATATGAAGCACGGATTTATATAAAGGTTACTTCGAATGCATCTCACTAATTGGTATATTAAAAATCACTTTCTTGTCGGAACTATGAGTAATGGTGAAATGTATATTGGGCGTATTGAGGATATTGAAGAAGAGGATGATAACTATCTTATTTGCACTGAACATGGATGTTTTCTCTGTTTAAAAATTGATCAAAAACAATAGGCTGGTAAGATCCAGCCTTTTCTATACTAATGAACTTATCAAGTAGTACATTTCTCGCAATCATAAACAAGCTTTGGTATAGTGGGAATATAATGAAATCTAGCATGTAATTTTTTATAGAGGTATATGTTTATGATTGTAATATTTTTATTGATTATCCTCCTGATTGTTGGAGTGATATTATTTGGAATGTTCTATATATTAAAACAAGTTAGACAATATAGCTTTGTGCAGGCTATGATAAACAAAAATAAGTATACAGCCTGGGGAATGTTAGTATTGCTGCTAGTTCTTATTGGAATAGGACTATGGCTTGATCATGTGAACATGCTTATTGTCTTATTGCATTTGGTATTAATATGGATGATTGTCGATGGGATACGTTTACTTATCAATAAATACAGTCGTCATAAAGTCCAAGCTTTTGTAAGCGGGCTTGTGGGCTTAGGGCTAACTGTTAGCTATTTAAGCTATGGCTATTATCAAGCTCATCATGTTGTTACAACACATTATAGTCTTTCAACATCAAAGGTGATTGACAAGAACTTGCGTATTGTCCAGATTTCAGATAGCCATATTGGCGCTACATTCCATGCCGAGGGCTTTAAAAAGCAGATGCAGACCATTCAAAGCTTGCATCCAGATCTTATTGTGGTAACAGGGGATTATGTCGATGATGATACAACAAGAAAAGATATGCTTGCCTCAACAAAAGCGCTTGGCCAAATCAAGAGTGCTTATGGCACATACTTTGTCTATGGTAACCATGACAAAGGCTATATGAACTATCGTAATTTCTCAGTCCAGGACTTAGAAGCATCTCTTAAAGAAAACAATATTCATATTCTCAATGATGAGAGTGTACAAATAGCTAAGCACATTACTGTTGTTGGCAGACAGGATGCACAAACAGCGTCCAATCGTAAGAGTGCTCAGGCATTAATGCAATCCATTGACTCAAAACAATATGTCATCATGCTTGATCATGAACCAACCGATTATATAAATGAAGCCAATAGTCATCCTGATCTTGTTTTAAGTGGACATACTCATGGTGGTCAGATGTTCCCAATTGGCATTACAGGTGAATTGTCAGGTGCTAATGATATGACTTATGGCATTAAGACGATGGAAGATACAACCTTCATTGTCAACTCCGGTATCTCTGACTGGGCAATCAAGTTTAAGACTGGTGGGGCAAAGGCTGAAATAGGTGTAATAGATATAGAAAAATAGAGTGTTATGCTTGAATATTCTATAATGTTAGTGTAAACTAACATTATAGAAGGGGGATGTGTTTATGAGAAAAACAGTATTAAAGCGCATCTTAATATTAGAAAGAATAGCGCAGACACTTAAAGTGAGATAAATAGAAAAGAGGCACCTCAATTGAGATGTCTCTTTGTTTTTAGAGCCAGTGTTTATTAAATGGATGTTTGTCTGAAGGCTGGCCTGCTCTTCCTTCTTTAAGGACAATTTCGCCCATGCCAATCGCATGTACTGGGCAGACAAGTGCACAAAGATGACAGCCAACACATTTGTCATGATCGCATGTAGGTTTTCTCGTTTCGCTATCAAAGCTAATAGCCTGATGGGCACCATCAAAGCAAGAAACATAACAACGACCACAACCAATACAAGCATCAAGATCGAAATCAGGATAAACCTTATAATCACGATCCAAAGATTCTGCAGGAATGATATTCTTGTTGGCTAAACCGACAAGATCACTGAGATGTTCAACACCCTGTTCTTCCATATAATGCATAAGACCATTCTTCATATCTTCAACAATACGATAACCATATTGCATGATTGCGGTTGTAACCTGAAGCGTTGTTGCACCACAAAGAATAAATTCAGCTGCATCTTCCCATGTTTCAATACCGCCGATACCTGATATTGGTAAATCAGGAATGCCATCTCTTAACTGCTGGATAAAGCGTAAAGCAACAGGCTTGACAGCTTTTCCAGAATAGCCAGAAATAGAAGATTTACCATTAATAATAGGCATTGCGGTCTTTCGCTCTAGGTCAATATCAGTAATGGATTTAATTGTGTTAATCGCACTAATGGCATCAGCACCTGCTTCCATGCAGGCTTTTGCACAAGGCACCATATCTGTAATATTAGGTGTCATCTTGGCAATTAATGGCAATGAAGAACCACGCTTGCATGCCCGTACATACTTTGCACAGAGTTCAGGATTCGTACCAACATCGCTACCCATGGCATGACTTGTCATTTGTGGGCAGGAGAAGTTTGTTTCAATCATGTCAGCACCAGCTTCAGTGACCAGTCTTGCCAGCTCTTCCCAGTCCTGTTCATTTGTACCCATGATGGATGCAATTAGGACTTTATCAGGGAATTCTTCTTTCAGTCTCTTGATATCAGCAAGGTTCTCCTCTAATGGATGTTCAGCAATCTGCTCCATGTTCTTAAAGCCGACAAAATCAGTACTCTCTTTATTCAAGATATCAAAACGAGGAGAAACCTCATCGACAATAAAGCTCTTAGGACCAATAGTCTTAAAAACAATGCCGCCCCATCCTGTTTCATAGGCTTTCTTGCACATTTCATAACAGTTACCTACTGGTGATGAAGAAAGGCAGAATGGGTTTTCAAAATGTACACCACAAAAATCAATCGATAAATCTTTATTAATCATGATCCTTACCTCCAAGATAACTATCAATAGCACATGCAGCTTCTTTACCTTTCTTAACTGCCCATACAACAGTCTTATCACCTTTCGTGATATCTCCAGCTACAAAGACATTTCCATCAACATGATAGTTGTCTTCTTTAACTTCATTAGCTTCCATTGGTAAACCAAATGTCTGGTCTGGTTTTTGACCAACAGCTAGGATAATCTGATCAGCTGTCAATGTATATGTTGCATCAATATGTCTAGCCTTAAATGTAACAACATTTTCATTTACAGCATCAGGTACATAGCCATCAATAATTGTGACACCAGCTTCTCTTGCTCCGGCAAGTTCTTTTTCACTTGCAAGGAATTCTGATAATTCTTCATAGACAACATCTGTGACATGTTCACAACCAAGTTTCTTTAGTGTTGTTACAACATCCATAGCGACATCACCACCACCAATAACAAGTACATTATTCTTAACATCATGTGAGCCCTGATCAGCCTTCACATTATGTAAGAAGTCAATAGCACTGATGACATATGGATTCTTTTCAAACATTGGCAAGCACTTCGCTTTTGAATAACCAACAGCTACAAGAACAGCGTCAAACTTTTCTTTAAGATCTTCAAGTGTCCTATCCTTTCCAATTTCTGTATTATAGTGGAACGTAGCGCCTAAGTTTTCTAGACGATGAATGTTATCATCAACAATCGCGTTAGGAAGACGATATTCAGGAATGCCAGTACGCAAATAGCCTCCTGCTAAACCTTCTTTCTCATAGAAGTCAACCTGATAACCCATAATCAGAAGTCTTAAGCCAGCTTCTAAGGCAGCAGGACCTGTTCCGATAATACCGACCTTCTTGCCATTAGGTGTGCCTTTTTCAAGAATATGCATATGACTTGCTTTCTCAAAGTCTGTCACAAACTTCTGAATGCCACCAATATCAATAGGGCGATCAATGCCGCTACGTGAGCAGCCTAGCTGACAATATTTCTCAGTAGGGCAGACACGTGCACATATATCACCTAAGCCATTATTCTCTCTAATGATTTCAGCTGCTCCTTTATAGTTCTTAAAACGCACAGAACGAATAAAGCGTGCGGGATCTGTGTTTGCCGGACATGCCTTGGAACAAGGTGCGTCATAACAAAGTAAACAGCGTGATGCTTCTTCGTTCACTGTTAAAGCGTTGAAAGAAGTACCACACTCTTTCATATAGGTCTCTTTCATAATATACCTCCTTGAATATGTAAACGATTTCATATATATCATTATAGGACTTTATAAGAGTTTTGAAAAGGGTATATTTAGGATATAAGGAAGATGAAAGGGAATATTATGTTAATATTTGTATAATATACAAAATAAACATTTCACAAGTTGCATTAATACAAATATCTTGAAGAACTTCTATCAATCTTTTTTCATGTCATTTCTAGAAAACAAGACATCATACGATCTACTCATCCGTAAACAATATTTGTTCCTATATTGTCATGAAATATGTTAGACTGAGGCAAAGGAGTAACAAATATGAAAATTCGTCAATATATTAAAAGACAAAAGGAACTGATTAAAGAACATAAAGGAACATATAAACTCTATAAAGTCCTGAGATTCCTTGTGATTGTCACAGCAGTATTATCTTTTTTAAGAGGCAGCTATGAAAGTGTCGCTTTATGTATATTATCTTTATTACTGTTTCTTCTACCATCCATCTTTGAAGAGAAATTAAGAGTGGATATACCTGGATTATTTCAAGGCATCATTTATCTCTTTATCTTTGCGGCAGAGATACTAGGAGAAGTTAATCACTACTATACTGCTATATTGGGCTGGGATACGATGTTGCATACGATCAATGGCTTCTTATGTGCAGCAATTGGCTTCTCACTTGTCTATATTCTTAATCGTAATTCAAAGAATATCAACTTATCGCCATTCTATCTTATTCTTGTCTCTTTCTGTTTTTCGATGACAATAGGTGTATTATGGGAGTTCATTGAATTTACGGCTGATCAGCTATTTTACTTAGATATGCAGAAGGACTTCATTATTAAGAATATTGGTTCAGTAACACTAGATCCAACCCATTCCCAGATACCTTATCAAGTCAAAGATATCATTAAAACAGTCATCTATACAAAGGGTGGTACACAGGTTGTCATACCTAATGGCTATCTTGACATTGGGCTTCTTGATACAATGAAGGACTTACTTGTCAATTTTATTGGTGCGATTGTCTTTAGTGTTATTGGCTATTTCTATCTCAGAAATGAAGGTAAAGGTCATCATTTCTTGAAAGGCCTGATTGTCAAGCCAAAACCATAATCTCACACAATACAATGATAATTCTAACAACATCTTTGTCTATTCTATAAGTGTAGTCAAAAAACTTCATAAACTTTCCTTACAATTCCCAAAAGACTACTTAGTCCTAGACACTTCCCAATCTAGGGCTTTTTTTCTTTTCTCTATCATCTTCGTTGACTAATGGAAGCGGGAATGATAACGTGAGAAAAAAGAAAGGAAAAGTTATGAATAAGAATATATTAATTGGGTTGCTTATTCCTTTTGTAGGAACGACTTTAGGCAGTGCCATGGTCTTTCTAATGAAGAAGGAAATGAATCAGCTCTTACAAAAAATATTACTCGGATTTGCCGGGGGTGTCATGATGGCAGCTTCAGTCTGGAGCTTGCTTATACCGGCAATGAATATGTCAAGCAAGATGGGAAAACTTGCCTTCATACCAGCATTAATTGGTTTATTGCTTGGAATTTTCTTCTTGTTGGCTATTGATGCATTGACACCACATCTCCACATAAATGAAACAGAACCTGAAGGCTTACATGCCCATCTCAAGAAAACAACAATGATGGTCTTAGCTGTTACCATCCACAACATTCCAGAAGGAATGGCCGTTGGTGTTGTCTTAGCTGGCAGTGCTGCAAATAATGCAACGATTACACTTGCGGGAGCGTTGGCTTTATCAATTGGTATTGCCATTCAGAACTTCCCTGAAGGTGCCATTATCTCAATGCCATTAGCTGCTGAAGGCAGCGGTAAGAAAAAGGCATTTATGATGGGAACACTTTCTGGTATTGTTGAACCTATTGCTGGTCTGATTACTGTGTTATTATCAAGTATTATGATTCCTATTCTCCCATATTTATTATCATTTGCCGCAGGTGCTATGATTTATGTCATTGTTGAAGAAATGATTCCTGAAGCAAGCGTGGGAAAACATTCCAATATCGCAACAATTGGTTTTGCGGTTGGGTTTGCGGTTATGATGGTACTTGATGTTGCCCTTGGTTAAAGCAATCTATATTATATAGATTGTTTTTTTCTTTCTCATGAAGTAAAGAAAAACAAGTTTGAACTATTGCATAATCCTGATATCACAATGTATAATAATGACATTGGGGGAAAGATAATATGAAAAATTTATGGAATGAATTTAAAGAATTCGCATTTACTGGTAATGTCATTGATATGGCAGTCGGTGTTATTTTAGGTGGTGCTTTAAAGGACGTTGTAACAGCCTTAGTCAATATGTTTATGGGTGTTGTTTCAGCCATCATCAAAATACCAGCATCACTAGATAAAGCAACAGCACAGGTTGGACCTGTTCATATTGCTTATGGTGCATTTGTTTCATCATTCATTAACTTTATTCTTTTAGCACTCTGTGTCTTCGCAATTATTAAGGCACTTAATACTGCTAAGGATCGTTTTAAGAAGGAAGAAGCTGTTGAAGAAGCTGCACCTGCAAAGAGCGATGAAGTTGTATTGCTTGAAGAAATTAGAGATTTACTGAAAAAGAATGCCTAAGAAAAAAGCCTCATCTAAATAGATGAGGTTTTGTATTATAGATCAGAATTCTTGAGTTCTTCATTCTCATAGGTAGAACGTTTACTGTGGTCATCAGCTAGTTCATCAGACTCTACTTTTACAACTTTCTCTTTCTCATCACTTGTTGCCACAGTCTGGAAAAGATTCATATTCATTGACCATTCTTCTAATTCTTTTTCTAAATCATCAGTATCTTTTGCCTTATATTTAATCGCCATAATATCCACTCCTTGTATTTCCATTATAATAATCAATCTTATGACTTGTCAATTTTCACTATACTTTCACACATTTCATGATATAATAACTAAGTACTTGCCGGAGTAGCTCCAATTGGTAGAGCAACTGACTCGTAACCAGTAGGTCGTGGGTTCGAATCCCATCTCCGGCACCATTCCTTTTAAAATCTTTTCTGAAAAAATTGGATTTTCTGAAAAAATTTTGGAGATATTTTCAGAAAAATGAACTTTTGAGAATAATTTATTGACATGATAGAAGCCAGAACATTTCTATAAGAATTTCGATTGATTCATTATATTACATATTGATAGTGTCAATTTATATGATACAAAAAGCATATTGCTATAATGTTGATTGTGAGAGCGAGAAGTCCGGGTTATCCGAACAACTCGCTTTTTTATTTACGCTGTGCCATTGATTTTATAGTTACGGCATATTAATTCACGATATTATCTTAAAAAATGTATTTTCCTTGAATTTATAAAAATGAACTTTATTTTTTGTTCACTTGGTTTATTGAAATTTAAAACGCCCTACAACATCTATTATGGGCGTTTCATGACAATCAGAGGAAATGAAGTCTTTTCTGTAGTCTACCATTGCATCTTGGACGTGCGTTCTGGTGACGTTTTTCTTTCAGGCATCTAGCCTGCACAGACATTGTGTATTTGTAGTCGCACACAGGACATATCCACCAGGCCTTTCCATTATACTTGTCGCTTATTTCAGTGGCCGATACCTCAATAAGAGCATTCTCATTAGCAGCCCACTCTTTCATCAACTCAGGATGCGTGTTTTTCAGACAATTCGTCTCATTGATGAGCCGCCCTCGGCAGTAAGGACAGGAGAGCTGGTCATTGTCTTCACGTTGTATGCGTTTGATGATAGTATAAATATTGAACAGGTTAAACATCTGTTACAACCTGATGCGTTGCTATAATATAATCATAGAGATGATATTGATATTGTAACTATTTAGCTATTTTTAACGAAAGGGAGAAGAATTAAATGGATATATGTTTTGCTGGTAAGAACTATTTGATTTCGAAATTCACAACGAAAGAGCAGTTTATTAAAGAACTAAAGCAAATTCTTCCTGAACTGTTTGAAAATGATGAAATAAAATGGAATTGCTCGTTTATGATTAATAATCAATTCTATAATGCTATGGAAGTGTTTGATGCTTTAGAACCTATGACAAAGAAAGTATATGTACTTTTGCAATTAGCTGGTGGATAATATGGAAGATAATAGATATTCAAGACAACTATTGATACCAGAAATTCGAAATGGTATGAGCAATGTACAAAATGTCACAGTGGCAATTGTGGGGTGTGGTGGATTAGGATCTCTTAATATTCTTTATTTAGTTGCCTTAGGAGTTAAAAAGCTGATTTTGATAGATGGTGATAAGGTTGATACTACTAATTTAAATAGGCAAATAATACATTTAGAGAAAGATATAGGAAGATATAAAGTGGATTCTGCTGAAGAAAAAGTGAAGGAAATTAATCAATATGCTAAAGTGAAAAAGTATAAAAAGTATTTAGATAAAAGTAATGCTGATGTTCTTTTGCAAGATGCTGATATTATTCTCGATTGTGTTGATAACCTTGCAACAAGATATTTACTAGATGACTTATGTTCCAAAAGAAGTACACCGGTGTTTTTTAGTGCTGTAGAAGGATTTAAAGGATTTGTCTATAGTAGAAAGAAAAGTAACTATCCACCTTATTCAGATATTTTTAAGCCTGCAAACCATCCAGATTGTAGACAAAAAGCATCATTTGGTGCTGGAGTAGGATTGATAAGTTGCCTGCAATGTTTAGAGGTGATCAAATACCTAACCTTTGAAGAGAATGAAGGGCCTTTTATAATGGATGTTGACATGAAGAATAATATTTTTAATATAATTCGTTTGGAAGAGGAGAGCGCCTTATGAAACTATCTGTAATTGTGGCTGCCTATAATGAAGAGAAAAATATTCATCGATGTCTCGATTCTCTTGTCCATCAGACAATGAGAGATGGTTTAGAAATCATTGTTGTGAATGATGGCAGTATTGATAAAACAGCTGAGATATGTGACAAGTATGCTGAGGAATATGACTTCCTGAAAGTTCTGCATACAACCAATAATGGGCAAGGCATGGCCAGAAATCGTGGGATTGAAGAAGCTACGGGTGACTATATTGGCTTTGTGGATGCTGATGACTGGGTTGAAATAGATATGTTCGAGCACCTCTATGAAGAAGCTGTCATTCATGATAGCGATATGGTGGTTTGTGATGTGCATAAGATCTTTGATGATGAGCAGCGTGAAGAAGATGTCATCAGTCTACCTGAGCCAGCATCTAGCATAGACATTGGCACATATCTTGCTTATGGGGAGAATAATGCCTATTCCTGGAATAAGATCTATAGACGTGAATTATGGCAAGAATATCATTATGAGAAGATGGTCTATGAAGATCTTGCCTTAATTCCTATCATCATATGTCACTGTCAGAAGATTTCCTATGTGCAGGAAAGTCTCTACAATTATTTCAAGCATAGTCATACAACAACATCTAGTTATAAGAACCCGCGGCTCTTTGATATCTTTATAGCCTATGAGAAACTCATGCAAGCGGAAACAGAGTATAAGGACTTCATTGTCTATAATGTAGCGAAGCGGCTGCTGCGTAACATGAAGACTGCAGGTTTCAAGTACTACTTTGCAGAATGTATTGAATTCATCAATCGCTATACTGAGGTATTCCTATCTAATGAACTTGTAAAGAAGGATTCGGCTGTCTGCTCTATCTATGACTATATAGGTATGCAGACAATCCCTAATAGGCTTATCCATCTACGTTCAGTTTCCATCGATAGCTTCAAACGCTATACACGTCACTATGAAGATGTTATCTGCGATAGCTATGAGGAAATGTTTCGGCAAGCTTTTGAAGGTGGGGGCCTGATCATCAATGATGAATTGGAACTCTCTGCGCCCTATGGCTATCTAAGAGCTACACATAGTTTTGTGGTTAATGAGGGCAAAGGATGCATATCTACAAAGCTGATGGGATTTGTGAAAGAAAGTGAGTCGATTGACTATATAGCGGATTGCCTTAAAAAGAAAGACAATATAGATGAACAGAAACTTAAGAATGTTGAGATTATAATGGACTACTAAAATGTAGGCTTCTTTGCTCGATGGAGTGGATTAAATTTCCTTGATCAAATATAGGACAGAATGGGTTAACATTCTCATGCTATGTATTGGTTTACTTTTATGCAGATATTTTTAAGACTATTCACATCTAAGTGATGATTATAATTTTTTACAACTGTGTTCCTAACACTGAAAGTATTTTCTATAGTGAATTAACTGAAAAAACACTTGTGAATTTTCAATTTGTACAACTTTTGGGATTTACTTCAGAATAGGTGTCTTTATATTAGACTATAGCTGGTATGTGAAAAGAGATATTTATCATCGCTCAATTCTCATTGAAAGTTCCTGTTTAGTCGCGTAATCATCGAATGAATTCGGAATGAATTTAATCGGGCCTATGTCAGTGGGCCCGGTTTTGTGGTATTCTGTGGGTGTGATTGACAGACAGGAGAGTATGCAAAAGCTCTGCTTTCAGAGGGTTTTTTAAAAATTCTCACTAAAAGTTCCTGTTTCTGGATTGTAGGTCTAGATGCCGTGTGGTGCGCCGACATCACCTACATCTGGACCTATGAGGATGGGTTCGCATTTTTTTATTTTGTACTGAAACTGTTTATATATTTAGAACTGTGATAAAAAGAGCTTGAATTATTCAAGCTCTTTTTTATCAGGAGTTGATTGTAGACTTTTAATGAGAAGAATTATTTTAAGAATAGATTTTTTATCCATTGGATCAGTAAAGGTTGAAAGCTCTTGTATGATTTCTCTATCTATGAATTCTAAATCATCTGATGATGGAAGAATTTGTTCATCAAAGAACTCTGTTAATGACATACAAAAGGCTTGGGCAATGTGTGTAATGACATGAAATGTTGGATTCTTTGTATTGCGTTCTATATCTCCTAAATAAGCCGTCGTAACACCCACCTTTGTCGCTAATTTCTCTTGACTCCAGCCTCTGTTTTCACGTAGTGTCTTAACACGACCACCCAAATTATAGTTTACATTTTTAGACATAACTATAGTTTACTTCACATCAATCCTTTCTTCAATTCACTATAGTTTGTATAAAAAGACAAACTATAGTATGTATTGTAATAATAAAAAATAGCTATTAAAGCTATTTTTTATACATATCAATCTCTTCACGATAAATATCAAAACTACTGATGACCATAAAGAGCGTAAAGCTTGTCTGAATGAAAAAGATTGTATAATCAAGTAAGCCATGAATATATGTCATGACAATCAATCCAATGATTAATGCTACAAGGGTATCGTTTTTATGAAGCTTATAAGTGATATATGTTCTTTTGATACAGCTGATAAAATAAGGTAATATCATAAGAATACCGACAATCCCAAATGAGAGAGGGGGATCGAGGAAGATGTTATGGGCATGCTGAGTATTATGACCGTTGTATTGCTTCCAGATATGCATATAAGTCAATGGACCTTCACCAAAGAGCGGATGATCTTTGATGGATGCTATGGCGGCACGCCATATTTTTTGTCTTACTCCAAGATATTTCGTAATATTGCTTGCACGTGGAATATAGCTCTTATGGGTGAAGAGGAAGCCTGCTGAGGCCATCCCACCTGCCACAATAAGGCCAAAAAGCTTATAGAAATGCGCAAACAACAACATGATGGCAAGTCCGGCAAGCATGGCTGGCCAAGCTGTACGACAGCCTGAAAGGACTAATGTGAAGAGGTTGATGAGAATAATAATGCAATAACCACCAATCTTCTTAAAGTTTACATGTTCTTCTTGAGTTAATCGCAATATCTTATAGAAGGCAATACCTACCCAGAATTCAATCATCATGGCATAATAATTCGCATTAAAATAGAATGAATCCACTCTGTTCTTTGGAGTATTGAAAATAATAAGTTCAAAGCCATCAATATTAAATCGATGAAGAATAATAAAGTACTGAATGATGGCAACAAGTGCGGCTACAAGCGAAAGAATGAGTGTTGTATCCATAAAGAATTCAAAGCTCTCAGCACTGATATGCTGGCGGTAGTATACGGCAAAACTGCCGAGCATCAAGATTCCTACTGTTACTAAGATACCAAGATAGTTCTGATAAAAGAGCGAGACAATTGCAAGTAAAGCACAGAAAAACAATATGAAATAACTAGCTTTCGTATTCTTATATGCTTCAACAAGCTCTCCTCTCTTTAATAAAATAATCAGTTCAATAGCGTGTACAATAAGCGTTATATAAAAAGGTAAAAACAAAGCGCCAAAGGCAATAAAGAGGAAAAGCTGTGGTGTATCTAATTTCTCTTTGAGCCTACTTATATACTGGTTAATAATAACACCCCCTAGATTTCGAGAATATTTTACTATTTATCAATATTCATGACAATGACTTCTAAAAAAGATATACTGAGTACATGAACTATTTATATATATTAAATTACTTTGAACCTGATGAAGAGAATATTTGTCAGGAAGAATTTCAAGTCTTTTTTCAACAACCTTTTACATCTCGTTATCACTTCTCACAATTGGATATTCCTTTTACCCGTTCAGTCTTTATTAAAGATCGACTCACTATTCTTGCTTCTTCTACTTCAATATCGCTACTTTTAAAAGAAGTAGAGAAATTAAAACTGTATTCTGATTGTTTTAAAGTTATCTATTATAAGAATGCTTTAACACATTTAGACTATCGTACTTCTTTAAGCTATTGTTCTAAGCTATCTGAGGTTATTGGTGGTGATACTGATCTTGTTCATCCTAAAGATATCTTTGCCTTGACTTATATTGAAGGTGTTTATTACTTTGGTCAGCTTGAAAAGAATAGAGAATGGCATCATTATGAACATAAGCCATATTCCTATTCCCATTCCTTATCTATTAAGGCAGCACGCTGTGCCATTAATCTTGGAAATGGAATACATAATGATTTAAAAATTATTGATCCATGCTGTGGAGTTGGGACGGTTGTATTAGAAGGTTTAGCTATGGGATTGGATATCAGGGGCAGTGATATCAATCGCGATGTAAGCTATAAGGGGCGTTTAAATGTTGAATACTTTGGCTATGATCCATTGCTTATTACAAAACGTGATATTCATGATATAACTGAACATTATGATCTATCCATTATTGATGTACCCTATGGTGTATATTCCCATATTTCAAAAGAACAACAGCTTGATTTGATCAATGAAGCATGTCATATTGCGTCTAAGTGTGTGGCCATCACACATGTTGAGTATGATGAGGAGTTTAAAGCCATGCAGTTAAATTATCATCATAAGTGCTATTTAAGAAAAGGGAACTTCTATCGCTATTTCTATGTACTCGAAAGGAAGAATGTATGAAACATGTATTCTTATTAAAATCTGAAGGAACAACACATTCCTTCTTGCCAACGATTCATAAAATCATGAAAGGATATGATTATGATATTCATATCTCACAGTATCCAAACCATGTCATAAGTATCATGAAGGAATATAGAACACCGGTACGTGTATATGCAGTTGGTGGAGATGGCTTTATGAATCAGGTTGTTCAGGCACTTGTTCATACGAAGCATGAAATGGTTGTCATTCCTTATGGTACAGGCAATGACTTTTCTCGCTATGTCAATAATGGCGTGAAGAAAGCCGAAGACGTCCTTAGAGAATCCTTGCAATGGCATGCACAAAGAATTGATACTGTGAAAATGAATGACCTCTATTATATCAATTCTGGCTGTTTTGGAATTGATGCTGCCATTGCCAATCATGTTCATGATGTTGTCAATGTACCCTTTATTCCAGAGTCAAAGAGTTATATTCTTTCTATTCTAAGAAATATCAAGAGCTACGATTTTAACTATGTCACGATTAAAAGTAACCAACAGGTTTTATATGAAGGACAGGTGACATTATGTGCCATCAACAATGGACATTATTATGGTGGTGGTTTTGAAATCACCCCACAAGCGTCATTAACTGATGGTTATCTTGATCTTGTAGTTTTAGAGAAAATCCATAAGTTCAACGCTCCTTATTACATTCGGCATATTCTTACAAGAACGCTTTCCAATATCAAAAAGACCCACACCTTTAAGGTGCAGGCCTGTGATGTCTATTGTCATTGTTCAGGTAATTTTGATGGTGAAGAGATATTGAGTCACCATTACCATTTTGAAATTAATGCGGGCTCTTTAAGCCTTGTGTGCCAAAGAGTCTTATAAATTCTTTCGCTCGTTGAGATATTTCATCATCTTTACGCATGGCAATCGATACCGCTGTATAAAGGGCTTCATCTTCAAGCTCAACAGCTTTTAAATTCATATTTTCAATGAGGGGTAATGCTGTCTTAGGAATAATGGCAATCTGAGAAAGGACATGGCTCCAGAAGATGGATGTACGACAATCATCAGCCTGAATATGAATGTTGGGGTTGAAAGAAAGCGTATTGATGGCATATTCTGTTATTACGGAATGATATCTGCGATGTACGATTAAAGGATAATCTTTATAGTCAATAAGATGATTCTTCTTTTCATCAATAATTTCCTGAGGACCAATGGCTACCATTGGTTCTTTTTCAAAGAAGTATGCTTTAATGTTTAATCCATCAAAGGGTGTTCTAATAAAACCGATATCAATATCGTGGGCAAGAAGATTATCAATAATTTCTCTTGTTGTACCTTCTTTAATACGAAGATGAAGGGTTGGATTATCTTTAATATAATTAATGACAGCATTTTCATGAAGCAAAGGACTATTGGAAGAAGTGACACCTATACGTAATGTCTCCTTCGACACATTCTTCATCTCATGGAGAGTGAGTTCTTCAAGCGCAAGCATCTGACAAGCACGGCGATAAAATAAACGTCCAGCACTTGTAAGTGTGACATGACGGCGTCCACGAATCAACAAACCAGTGCCTAGCTCTTCTTCCAGGCTCTTAAGTTGCATTGATAGAGGTGGCTGGGCCATATGTAATTTAATAGCAGCTTTAGAGATCGTTCCTTCATCGACAATAGTCTTAAAATAGAGCATCTGTTTAATATCCATAAGCATATCTCCTACGTATAATATTAATATCTAACATATATTTGTAATATAATACTAAAAAACTTATAATTTGACAAGAAGGAGAAGGAAAATGTTCTGGAAAAAATATTTTAAGCCTTATAAATGGCAAGGCATTCTCGGTTTTTTCTTTAAGCTTGTTGAAGCTTTTTTTGAATTGATGGTGCCCGTTGTAGTTGCCAAGATTATTGATCAGGGTATTGCGAAAGGCAATACGACATATATTATTCATATGGGCATTGTGATGTTTGTTTTAGCTTTGGCTGGCTATGGGTCAGCCATCATCTGTCAATACTTTGCCTCTTTGACATCCCAGGGAATGGGAACGTTGATGCGTAGAGATATGTTTGAAGCCATCAATAACTATGATTATGAAGATTTGGATACTTTAGGTACACCTACACTTATTACAAGAATCACTAATGATGTCAATCAGCTTCAATTAGCGATTGCCATGACAATTCGCTTACTGTCACGTTCACCATTTATCATTATAGGTTCACTTGTAATGGCCTTTATTCTTAACTGGCAGGTTGGCTTAGTTTTCTTAGTCATCTCACCACTGATTGCCCTCGCTATATACTTTGTCATGAGCCGCACACAGCCTATTTATCATCGTATTAATAAGTTAATGGATAAGATTAGCTTGATTACGCGAGAAAACTTATCCGGTGTACGTGTTATCCGTGCATTTAATAAGCAAGAAAATGAAAAGAAGCGTTTTATCGAAACGACGAAGACACAAAAAGATGAACAAGTTCATGCTGGCTATTTATCATCACTGATGAATCCGGCTACAACTGTTATTGTTAATACAGGTATTATTTTGATTCTTTATGTCAGTGCAATTAAAGTCAACTTAGGGACATTAACACAGGGGGAAGTTATTGCCTTAATTAACTATATGAACGCAATTATGCTTTCTATGTATGCCTTTGCGAATGTTATTCTTATTTATGTCAAGGCGACAGCAGCTTCACAGCGTGTTCAGGAAGTTTTAAGTCTTAAGCCAAATATGGTTGAAGGAAGTCAAGATATGCCTGATAGCTACAACCACCTCATTACATTTGACGATGTAAGCTTCAGCTATAAAGAAGGTCAGGCTCTTGAGCATCTTTCATTTACTATTAATGAAGGAGAAACAGTGGGTATTATTGGCGGTACTGGTTCAGGCAAGAGTACGCTCGTTAATTTGATTCCTCGTTTCTATGATGCCACAGAAGGTCGTATTCTCATTAAGGATCAACCTATCGAAGATTACCATTACGATACATTGCGACATATGATTGGTATTGTTCCCCAGTCAGCAACACTCTTTAGTGGCACAATTAAAGAGAACTTGCTTTGGGGCAATAGCAGTGCAAGTGATGAAGATCTCAATAATGCCATCAAGATATCCCAGGCAAAGGAATTTATCGACAAGTTACCTGATGGCTTAAAAACAAAGATAGAAGCAGGCGGAAAGAATGTCTCTGGTGGACAGCGTCAGCGCCTGACAATTGCGAGAGCTCTTGTCAGAAAGCCAGAAATTCTCATTCTTGATGATTCAGCAAGTGCCCTTGATTTTGCGACCGATGCAAAACTTCGTCGAGATATCAAGAAAATGCATGCAACATCCATCATCGTTTCCCAGCGTGTCTCTGCCATTATGAATTCGGACAAGATTCTTGTCCTAGATCATGGTAAGCTTGCGGCAATGGGTACACATGATGAACTCTTACAGACATGTACGCTCTATCAAGAAATTGTGAAATCACAGATGGAAGGAGAGAACAATGAAAAATAAAAATACACTCATACGCCTAATGCGTTTTATCTCTCCTTATAAATCCTATCTTATCTTTGCCTTAATCTTCTCTGCTATCAATATCGTTTTTACTTTGATGACACCAGTGCTCATTGGTCGTGCTATTGATACAATGATTGGTAAAGGAAAAGTCAATTTCTCTTATCTTTCTATTCGTATTGTACAGATTATTATTACTGTTATTCTAGCTGCTATCACTAATTATCTTGTTGGTCGTTTTTCTTCAAAGATGACATTCGAAATTACGAAAGATTTACGTGATCAGTTATTTGCGAAATATCATGCTTTACCCCTTAAATATATCGATTCTCATTCTCATGGTGATCTTATGAGCCGTATGATTGCAGATATTGATTTAATTTCTGATGGCTTGCTGCAGGGCTTTACAAATCTCTTTGCCGGAGTAGCAACCATCATTGGGACAATAGGCTTCATGCTGGCCATTAATATCAAGATTGCATTAATTGTAATCATATTAACACCTATTTCCTTAATCGTCTCAAGCCAGATAGCCACAAGAGTCTATAAATATTTCCAGGAACAGTTAGCTATACGTGGTGAGCTTTCTGGTTATGTAGAAGAGATGATTGGTAATCAGAAGGTTGTTAAGGCTTTCTCACATGAGGAAGTCAATAAAGCAGCTTTTGATGAAATCAATCAGCGTCTATTTGTCAGTGGTGTCAAGAGTCAGTTCTTAGGTGCACTTGTCAACCCTTCAACACGTTTCGTGAATGCCATTGTCTATGCAGCTGTGACAATCTTTGGTGCTTTCACAGTACTAAATGGTGGTATTACAGTTGGTGCACTTTCTTCATTCTTAACTTATGCCAACCAGTATACAAAGCCATTCAATGATATCTCCAATGTCTTTACTGAACTAGAGACAGCCTTAGCCTGTGCTGATCGTGTCTTTAAGATTATTGATGAGGATGAAATTGTTGAACCAAGAAATGCTAGTACAATAGAACATCCACAAGGTGATATTAAGATTGATTCACTTCAATTCTCCTATGTACCTGAAAAACCACTTATTGAAGACTTTCATCTTGATGTTAAGGCAGGTCAGACAATCGCAATTGTTGGTCCAACAGGATGTGGTAAAACAACATTGATTAACTTGTTGATGCGTTTCTATGAGCCATTAAAGGGAACCATTACTATTGATGGCGTCAATATCCAAGATATGGACCGCCATTATATGCGTTCCCTCTATGGCATGGTTTTACAGGATACATGGCTTTTCAAGGGCTCAATTAAGGACAATATTGCCTATGGTTCTACAAATCCAACGGATGAACAAATCATTCAGGCAGCCAAGAATGCCCATGCCCATAAATTCATTATGCAGCTTAAAGATGGTTACGATGCTTTGCTTCAAGAAGAAGGCAGCAACCTCTCCCAGGGCCAGCGTCAGTTATTATGTATTGCCCGTATCATGTTGGCTGATCCACCAATGTTGATATTGGATGAAGCAACATCATCGATTGATACAAGAACAGAACGTCAGATTCAGTCAGCCTTTGATGAAATGATGAAGGGCAGAACAACTTTCATTGTTGCCCATCGTCTTTCGACAATTGAAAAGGCAGATAAGATTATTGTCATGAATGATGGCCATATTCTTGAACAGGGCACACATCAGGAATTGCTTGCCCAGCATGGCTTCTATCATAAGCTTTATTATTCACAATTCGATACTTCTACAAACAGTTAGCGTCATGCTAGCTGTTTTTTTGCGAAAAGAAAAGACTGGATAACCAGCCTTAGTTTCTAAATAAACGTTTTAATAAACGGACATAGTGATGAGGATGCTGCAAAGAGAACTGCCCATGTGTCATACCAAGAATCTGATACATTTGACTATATGGAATCGTCTCATTAATCAGACGTGCTGATAGACGTGTATTATGTGGCTCCTTTTCACCAAAGATAATCAATGTTCTTGCCGAAGTATTCTTTAATGTAGGAGGTAAAGTAAATTTATACTCTTCTTCAATATAGTGTTCAAAAGAAACACTTGAAATACTCTTAAGCGTTTCATGATAACGTGTATTAAGTTCCTTTGGAAGACCAGTAGCAGCAGCCTGACGAGATGTAAACCAGCGATATTTTGTGAGATTGGAAATCGATAAAGCTACCTTAGGGGCAAGGGAAGAAAGGCCTTTTGTAGGATAGAGGTCAACACTCTCAATAATCGCATAACTTGCGATATTAGAATTCTTGCTGAGGACTTCAAGGACAATCTTGGCGCCAAAAGCCAAACCACCTAATGCATAGACATGACCATCACATTTATTATGAATAAACATCATGATCTTATTTGCTTCATCTTCAATTGACTGAAACTCTTCATCAATGCCATCAAGTATCGGTAAGACAACATGGTATTCTTTCGCAAGCTCTTCCTTGATATCCGCATAAGCCCAATAAGATAATCCAATATCATGCACCAACATAATCGTTGGTAATTTTGGATTGCCATATTCTACAAATCTCATATTCTAACCTCTTCCTTTTCCTAACTATCCTGTCTCTTTAATTCTACAAAAAGTAAGGGAAATAAGCAATAATTTCCCCTATACTTCAATCATTTGATTTGTTTCTAAATAGTATACATAACCTTTTACAGGTTTATGAAATTGCTTAGTCAGTATTTCTTTATATGTTTCTAGCTGAATGCGATGCTTATCTTGTAGTGTCTTATAGGAATTTGAAGATGTGATGTGGTCAGTCTTGTAGTCTAGGACATAGACATCATCTCCATGAATAAAGACAATATCAAAGATACCATTGATGACTTGTTCTCCATTAAAATATCGAAACGGCTTTTCCTTATAGAATGTACTCTTCGCAATAATCTTATAGACATCGCTTTCTCTAAAGTCATCAAGATGATGCTGGTATTGATGAATAAGCTGATATTCATCATCAGTAAACATCCCTTCATCTTTGAGACGTGTAATAAGTGTTGTAAAGTCTGTTTCATCAAATGGACAATAATAAAGGACATTATGAACAAGTGTACCAAGACTTAAAGCATCTTCACGTCTTGATGACTGACTCTCGAGATGTTCAAAGCCTGCTTCATCAGCTAGCGCCTGTAGTTTTGTAACGGCGATAGAGCGTTCTTTGTCTTGATAGGGGTAGACATAGTTGTAATAATCTTGAACCTGGTGGTATTGGTCAATGGCATCAAGTGTTTGTTTTTGCGATATTGTGCTTGTAATCTCAGTTAAGCTTTTAATCTCAAGATGGAAACGTGCCAAGGCTGTTTCTTCATTATTGAGCTTTTTAAAGCCAGTACGTCTTAAATCAAGATTTGGAGTAATTGCAGGAATGTAGGACTTTAGGTCATTTTCTATATCAGGATGACGCATTAAAGCCATCATGATCCAGTCAAAGAAACAATTCACTTTTCTTAAATGATTGTTGAAAATGACGGTATTGTTGGAAGCACGATTAGGGTCACTCTCGTTAGCTTGTACTTTAGCTGCAAGATCGATAAGACGTGTTTCATCATCGATCACAGCAGTCATTACTAGTTTCTTTTCAGCACGGGTTAAAGCAACATAGAGAATACGCATTTCTTCATCAATAGCTTCTTTATGAATTGCCATGCCAATGAGATTACGATAAGGGTTTTCATATTCAACAAGAACATTTCCAAACTCATCCGTCTCTCTGAATTGACGATACTTGGAAGCAATACCATTAGCCTGATCCATTAAGATATAGGAAGTTTCATCAGCTGTATTAAATTTATGTTGCATATTTGAGAGGAAGACAACCTTAAACTGTAGACCTTTTGATTTATGTATCGTCATAAATTCAACAGCATTACTTTCATCACTGGCAATCTTACCTGGTGACTTCTGAACACCTGAGTCTACAAAGTCCACAAAATCTTCGAGATAACGATATTCATCACTTGAACGGGCAAGCTCAACCAAAGTATCGATATTACTAGAACGCTGTTCACCATTGATGAGTGAAGCAACAAAGTCCTGATAGCGACTTGCTTCTAGAATCGCAATGAGGGTTTCATATGGCGATGATGTTAAGGCTATTTTACGTAAGTTTTCAAAGGTATCGATAAAACATTCACTTTTGTATGTACCTGCCTTCTTCACATCTTCATAGAGGCTTTCTGGCTGTTCGCTTTGATCACGCATGGCAAGAAGTTCATTTTCATCAAAGTGTGAAAAGACAAAGTTATTGTGCAGTACACTAGCCATGGCAATATCATCATTGGGATTAATAAGTGCCTTCATTAAGGCGATAAGAGAAATGGCTTCATTGGAATCAAAGAGACCTTTGGAAAGTGTAATGTTGGCAGGAATGCCATAGCTTTCAAAGATTTTCTTGTAGGTAATAAAATCTGTTGTATTACGCATTAAGATGGCAAAGTCTTTGAATTCATAGCCTTCTTCTTCGTGCATCTTGATGATCTTAGAAGCAATCATGTGGGCTTCAAGTTCAGATTTTGTATACTCTTTTGTTTTCTCGCTAAATCCAATCATCACTTCGCTATCATAGTCATGAATCTGGCTTAATTCTTCTAAGCTCTTCTTTTTAACGACATAATCATATCTTAAAAGGGCATTAGGATCATTGAAATATTCAAGTCCACCAATTTCATTATCCATAATACAATCAAAAATATAATTAATACTATCAAGAACAGCCTTCTCACTACGATAGTTATGTTTTAAATCAATACGAATAAACTTATCTTGCTCAGTTGCATTTTCATAAGGCACATAGGTATCAAACTTTTCTTTAAAGATTCTTGGATCTGCCTGACGGAAACGATAGATGGATTGTTTCATATCACCAACCATAAACATTGGTACAACCTGTAAACCTTGACAATCATGAGCTTGTCCAGCCAGCTTCAAGACAAGGTTTTCCTGTATCTGGTTTGTATCCTGATATTCATCAAGCATGATTTCCTTAAGTGAGGCATTGATTGTTTTAAGTACAGGAAGATTATCTGAAAGCAGTCTTGTGGCATATTCTTCTAAATCATGGAAGTCAAGCTGATTGAGGCGCTTCTTTTCCTCAAGATAGGCAGCCTGGAAGGATTCCAGCAAGCCATCTTTTCCAAGCAAGAACTGAATATCTTGAAAGCTTAAGTTTAAAAGCTCTTCAAATTCATTAAGATCCTTAATCCAGATGATATCCTTCAGGTCATTGATTGGAGCCATAACTCTCTTCTTCAAATCATCATAACGTTTACGTTTTTCATCACCACTTTCTAGACCCATATCCTTCCAGGCCATATTGGCAGAAGGTGCAGGCTTGTCTTTGAGTAAGGATAAGAACGTATCATAAGTTAATCTGTGCTTAAAGGCATCAACATGACTCATAAGATATGTACTAAGCGATTCGGCAATCGATACTTTCTTTTCATTGCCAGTAAAGAAGCATTCAAAATTCTCTTTAGAACAATAGTTCTCTAGCGTATTGTAGTTAGAAAGGGCATCTTCAAAAGCATCCTTATAGCTTCTTACAAGTAAGTCAAAGATGGGTGAAGATGAGAAATCATCGATGTGATAGTAAGTATTATAGAATTCTTGTAAAGTTTCCTGAAAGTTGACATAGGAACCTGTGGAAGCATTGTAGTTAATGAGCGTTTTTTTTAAGTCATCAAAGTTATTTTTTAAGTTATGACGGCGGATATAATCCTGAAACTTGGGATTAACTATCCATTTATCAAAACATTGATCAAGAACAGTACTTTGAATAAGCTCAGGTGAAGCATTGACTTCAAAGCCAGGCATAACTCCAACAAGATAGCCATATTTCTCAAGTAATGCCTTACAGAAAGAGTCGAAGGTTGTCATATAGGACTGGGGAAGCTTGAGAAGCTGGCGTTCAATATGAGTTTTTGTATCATCGTCAATAGATGAATCAGCTAAGTCTTCATGAAGCTGCAAGCTTAAGCGTTGCTTCATTTCCTTACCAGCGGCATCAGTGAAAGTTAAGACAAGAAAGTTATCTATTTCATAACGGTCTTCTTCAATTAAACGACGCATTCTTTCAACAAGAATTCTTGTCTTACCTGAACCAGCTGGCGCACTGACAAGAATCGTCTTGCCCCTTGTCATAATCGCTTGTTCTTGTTCTTTATTAAAGCTGCTCATTTGCTTCCTCCTCCTTTAAAGTGCTGAGATATTTGCTTTTGATGAGCCTGTTTTCATTGTAGAAGACATCAAAAAGACAAACGCTCTTATAATCACAGAATGTACATGGATAGATGGATGGATTATTGTTGTCAGACTGAGTTGGAAGAATAGGAATATTGCCCGCTCTTAGTTTTTCATAGAGTTCAGTAATATAGTCTGTAATGAGTTTCATGATAAAATCCAATTTCTCCTGGGAAATAATATGACTGTGTTTATCAGGTGTACCATCTTTTTTTAAATTAACAGGAATGGAAGCTATATCACAAGCATTTGTGACTGTATACTTCTCATCATCAATGACATAGCCTTTCATTGTAAACTGGGCATGATATTTATTCAGGTCAAAGGCCGAGTGAAGGGTATATTTCTTATCAATCGCATGCGTTAGAATACGGCGTTTCATTGAATAATAAAGAATAGCTCCAGGATCTAGTTTTGTCTCTTTCTTCAACAAGTCGAGATAGACAAGCATCTGGATATTGAAGCCCTGAGCCGCAAAGTCAAGATTAAGATCCTTATCCCCGCTCTTATAATCAATAATACGCATATAGTGCTCAAAACAATCAACACGATCAATAATCCCACCAACAGGAATATCGCCAAACAATCCCTGAATAGGCTGTTCGTATCCTGTCACAGTAAAGGCATCATGATCCAACTGATTTCTTACAACCCTAACATTCACCTTCATATCTTCAACTAAGTGATCAATAAAGAATTTATTGATCATATTCGCTTGATATTTCTTTTCAAGATGATCATGAATATAATCAAAGGCATGTTCATGAACATGTTCAGGATCATCCAGACATTTTTCCATAATATAATGGGCAAGTGAACCTAATTCAGTAGGCTTAAGACTATCATCAATACGTGGATAAATACGTAAGCCATATTTAAGATAATACTGGAATGGGCACTTGTTGTAAGTTTCCATGCGACTTACACTCATACCCTTACCAAGACGATCACGATAAACTTCATCAATGATTTTAGCGTTATTCTTAGAAGCAATATAGTCATCAATAGCTTCATTAATAGGATGATCAGGCAGTCTTGAACCCCTTAAATAGAGCTGTTCATGATGTATCATCATATTAATAGAAGGTTCAGTGAGTTCATAAAGATCTTCAAAACGAGTCATAAGGGTAGACTTCATAACCTCCTTGCCATCCATATCAGCATTGCTGTAAGAAAGGGTAAGAGAGCGTAAAGGATTGTGAAGTGTACGAATAATCTGCATATAGATCAGCCCCTGACGTTCAATTAAAGAAAGAGGGCGAACTGTCATATGATTGAAATCTTCTTCAAGAAGAATACCTTCATCACTAATGATTTCAGGAACACTGCCTTCATTTAAGCCAAGAATATAGAGATGCTTAGGTGATGCACTTAAGGCGTGTTTGAAGTCAGTTACGATAATGGCATCATGAATAGGCTCACTCGCTTGATGACTGCTTAAGATATGTACAAGGAAGTAGAAGAATTCATAGGGGGTAATAGGATCATCACTATCAAATTGCATAAGTAAATCTTTATAGTCATTATTGAGATCAAGCTGAAGGAGTTCATGACTGATATCATGGAATGTCTGTGCCTGCATAGTAGGGAGGGCGTTTTTGATTTTGATGAATGAAGGATCATAATAGAAGAGTGTGGTATCTTCAATCGTATGGCTATAATGCCATTGATCAAAGATCGTCTTTAAATAATCCTGATACAAATCATCCTTGGTAATAACCATGAAATCAGAAAAATGGGCTTTCTCTTTCACAATCTTTTCTTTAATATCAGCTGTAACTTTTAATACTTCCTGGCGATAATTCCCACCTCTAATCACATGAGCTTCACCAATCTTATTAACAGGGACAATATCAAAGAGATGCTTGGCAATGATATCTTGATCGGTATGATAGTTGATGTAAGTCCCTTCATAGAAGTGATGAAGAACACACTCTAGACGCTCTTCTTTATCACAGCTTAAAAGCATTGTGACATGCGTATATTGATCAAGCTTTGTAAAGAGAGCGCGTTGACTTAAGCTAACATAGTCATCCCCAATGACATAGATATCTTCGCTGATACTTTCATCAATAAGATCAAGAGCAATCTCATCTAAAGAATAATACGTATCATCAAGATCAAGTAAACGATCAATAGCTTGAAGTTCAGCAAGCTTTTCAGCAGTAAGATCGTTATCAACATCTTCATATGGTATTTTGTTTTCGTGTAAGAGTTTTAAAGCCTTAATAATTTCATCAATTAAATTATATGGATTGGTTGAGAGCTTGAAAAACTGAAATGTATTTGTGAGTAAGATGTGTCTGATGTTGTAGACAAGTGTTGGGGTATTGTATATCTTTGTATTAAAGATATGTTTTCTGACGAGTAAGTCTCTTTCATAATTAATGAGTGACTTGATTTCAATATTGAAAAGAACATCAGTATGATGTAAGAATATGTCTTCGACATATTCAGGATGTTCTGTGATGATAACTGTAGGTGTTGATGTATTGGCAATCTCTTTAGCAAGTGTGTCAAGCTTGTGATAGAGATCAAAGCCTTCAATAATCTGCATAGCTATTCCTCCTAACCTCTATTCTAGCAGTTTTTAAAAGTGTTCGCATAAAAAAGGGTCGATATAATCCCAATATAGGGATTATATTTAAAAAGTTCAAAAATTTTTATTTCACAATGAACTGAGACGTTAACAGGGTAGAACTCACTATCAGATATTGGTAGAATGTGATTAGAAATCCATAAAACTATGAAAGAAGGTGAAAAAGATGAATGAGAAGATTGCGATTGCGTATTTTTCCCATACTGGAAATACAAAGCAGGCTGCTAAGAAATTACAAAGAGAAGTAGGCGGAGACTTGATAGAAATAAGAAAACGTCGACCTTATCGATCAAGTCAGAGAATGATGGTTATAAGAGCTATTCTGGATCGTCTTTCAGGTAGCTTGCCAGCCTTAAGTGAAATACCGCATATTAAGGATTATGACAAAGTCTATCTTGGCTTTCCTATCTGGTGTGGGCGTTGTCCTCAAATTATTATTAGCTTTGCGAAGCTTAGTGATCTTTATACGGGAACAATTATTCCCTTCTATACAAGTGGTGGATCTTTGGCTGGTAATAGCCAAGCTAAGCTTCAGCGTATCTATAAGCATGCGAAAGTAGAAGAACCTATCAACATGAACAAAAAAACCCAATAGAATGTTCTATTGGGTCTTCTTTTAGATTATAGAAGTGGAATGTTGTGTTCGCTGCATGTCTTGTATGTATCATCATCCCATAATGAAGCCTGAACTTCACCAATATGGCATTTTCTC
The DNA here is from genome assembly GCF_000702165.1 of Sharpea azabuensis DSM 18934. GTDB lineage: Bacteria > Bacillota_I > Bacilli_A > Erysipelotrichales > Coprobacillaceae > Sharpea > Sharpea azabuensis. The sequence goes on along the minus strand of NZ_JNKU01000006.1, from coordinate 34,642 downwards.
AAGAAGTACATACAGATGCGGCTTTGGCCAATACCACCACCAATGGAAAGTGGGAGAACATGGTTAAGAATATTCTGATGATAAGGTAATGAGAGTCTTGCTTCTTCATGTGTCTTGGCAAGCTGTTCACGAAGTGCTTTTTCGTCTACACGAATACCCATTGATGATAATTCTAAGGCTTCATCAAGAACAGGGTTGTAGACAAGAATGTCACCATTGAGTTTCCAGTCATCATAGTCAGGTGCACGACCATCATGCTTCTTGCCAGATTTCAGGACATCACCAATCTGTTCAAGACAAACTGCTTTCTTTTCTTTGACAATCGCATTTTCTCTTTCCTTTGGTGTTAAATCTGGATAGAGGTCTTCAAGTTCCTGGGTTGTGATAAAAGTGATTTCTTCAGGAAGAAGAGGTTCTCCTAACTGTGGATAATGCTGGACCATAGTGAATTCAACATCAAGCAAAGCATAATAAATACGTTTGACTGTACGTTCAAAGAATTTTCTTGTGCGATCTTCAGGGTTAATAACAGCTTCCCAGTCCCACTGGTCAACATACATAGAATGCAGATTATCCAATTCCTCGTCTTTTCTAATCGCATTCATATCTGTATATAAACCTGTATGAGGCTTAAAGCCATAACGATGTAAAGCATCTCTTTTCCATTTCGCAAGGGAATGAATGATTTCAATATCTTCATCATGAAGTTCAATGCTTTGGAAGTGTACTGGCTGTTCTACACCATTTAAGTTATCGTTGAGACCAGTATTCTTTAAAAGGAATAATGGGGCTGATACACGTGTTAATCTTAACTGTTCAGCAAGTCTTCTTTCAAAAGTATCTTTGATCATCTTAACAGCAACTTCTGTTTCGATGAGGTTTAACTGAGGCTTATAATCCTCAGGAATTCTAATCTTACTCATAAATAATCTCCTGTCTTTTAATGCCTCCATAATATAATGATTAAAAGGAATATGCAATAAAATAATGAGGTATGTATTGAGAATCAAAATTTGAATGTATGAATTTATAAAAAATAGAAATATTAGAGTTAGAATTGACTTGAGATAGACAATTATATACAATGTTTTAAACGTTACAGGAGGATGGTTATGGATAAACTCTACAAAAGCACACGTGGTGGGCAGACACCAATAGATTTCTATAATGCAATCTTGCAGGGAATTGCCAGTGATGGAGGCCTATTGGTGCCTGATTTTGCGTTTGAAAAGAAAGATTTACATGCATTATTAAAGCTTGATTATGTTGATTTAGCGACAGAAGTGATTTCTGCATTTACACCGGATGGGACAAAGGAAGAAATTCGTGCTTTAGCAAAAGAGGCTTATGCGAGTGGCTTATTTGATGAAGGCGTTGTACCTCTCAAGAAGGCCGGCGGTCTCTATGTGGCAGAGCTATTCCATGGTCAGACAGCAGCCTTTAAAGATATGGCTTTATCACTCTTGCCACATTTCATGACATATTCATTAAAGAAAAAGGGTGAAAACCGTGAAGTCATGATTTTAGCAGCAACTTCAGGAGATACAGGTAAAGCAGCTCTTGAAGGCTTCAAGGATGTTCCTGGCACAACAATTAAAGTCTTCTATCCAATTGATGGTGTTTCGAATATCCAGAAACAGCAAATGGTAACTACAACAGGTAACAATGTAGAAGTTGTTGGTATTCATGGTAATTTTGATGATGCCCAAAGAGCTGTCAAGGAAGCTTTTGCGTCCGCCAAGCTTAAGGCTTTATGTGAAGAACATAATGTCTTCCTTTCTTCAGCCAATTCTATTAATATTGGCCGTCTTATTCCACAGATTGTTTATTATTTTCATAGCTATCTGACATTAGTAAGAGATGGAACAATTGAATTAGGTCATCAAGTGAATTTCACCGTGCCTTCAGGTAACTTCGGAAACTGTCTAGCAGGCTGGATTGCGAAGCAGATGGGTTTACCAGTTCATCGTTTCATTGTTGCTTCTAATAAAAATAATATCTTAACTGACTTCTTTAAGACAGGGGAATATGATGCCCGCAGAGAGTTCTATAAGACAAATGCGCCAGCCATGGATATCCTTGTCTCAAGCAACCTGGAAAGACTTGTATATTTCATGGTTAATGGTGATACAGCTAAGGTGAAGAGCTTTATGGATGAGCTCAATAAAGATGGTATTTACCGTATTGATGAAGAAACACTCAAGACTATTCAGGATCAGTTCAGCGCTGGTTTCTTATCTGAAGAAGAAGTTCTTGAAACAATTAAGACCGTCTATGTCGATCATGGCTATCTTCTCGATACACATACAGCAGTAGGATATGGTGTCTATGAAGAATACTTTAGAAATACAGGGGATACAACACCTACAGTTCTTCTCTCCACAGCTTCACCATATAAATTCCCAGAATCTGTTTATGAAGCATTAACTGGTAAAAAGGAAGATGTTTATCAGGCTATTGATGACTTACATAAGTTAACAGCCGTTGAAATCCCATATCCATTAAAGGGTATTAAGGATCGCAAGGTGCTTCATAAAGGGGTTATTGATAAAGAAGAAATCTTAGATTTTGTCGCTAAGAGAATCGAGGAACTCTAAGATGTATGTACGTGTAAGAGTGCCTGCGACAAGTGCCAACCTGGGACCAGGCTTTGACGTTGCTGGTCTAGCCGTTACTCTCTATAATACTTTCACTTTTGAATTACTGGATGAAGGCTTACAGATACTTGGCTGTCCTGAGCAGTTTGCGAATAAAGACAACATGACTTATCAGGCCTTTGATGAAGCAGCTAAGGAAGTTGGACTTGACTATAAAGGTGTGCGGATTGTCACAAGTGGGGATGTGCCTTATACAAGAGGACTTGGCTCTTCTTCAACATGTATTGTTGCCGGAATTGTTGCAGCCTATGCCTTTAAAGATCGCTATGAAGACCGTCAGGATATCTTGGAACTTGCGACAAAGATTGAAGGACACCCTGACAATGTTGCCCCAGCCATCTTTGGTGGCATGACGGTCTCAGTTATGGAAGATCACAAAGTCACAACACTCTCTTTACCAATAAAGAATGATTATCGCTTTGTCGCTCTTATTCCACCTTTTACACTTTCAACAGCTAAAGCACGTGCCGTATTACCAAATACATTAGAACGTGCTGATGCCATCAAGAATGTCTCACATCTTGCCTTGATGGTTGCATCACTGATCAATGGTTATGATCAGGGCTTAAAGCTCGGCTTTAAAGACCGTTTACATCAGCCCTATCGTGGGAAACTGATAAAGAATTATTTCCCAATTATGGATATATTAGAAAAAGATGATAAGATTCTTGGCGTTTATTTATCAGGTGCTGGACCAACAATCATGGCTATGATTAAAGCAGAAGATGATAAGGGTGTTGTAAGAATAAAGGAAGAACTTGGTGAACTGATTGAGGGCTGGAAAGTTGAAAAACTTGAATTAGATACCCGTGGTTATGTTTGCGATTTCCTCTAATCAACGTATAATAAGTAGGACTGAAGAAGTTCTACTTTTTTTATTATTGGGAGGCTTTATGTATACATCAAAACAAATGATTGTCATGCGCCGCGACTTGAAAATGCGAAAAGGTAAAATAGCTGCCCAGGCTGGACATGCCTGTGTTGAAGCTGTTTTGTTGGCATTAAAGAAAGAACAGCGCTTTAATGAAATAAAAGAACACAACAATTATGTCTATTTAGATACCAATGTTCATACCCCCTTAACAGACTGGTTCAATAATGGAGTAGCGAAGATATGTGTCTATGTCGATAGTGAAGAGGAACTTTTAGCTCTCGACAAAAAGGCAAAAGAAAAGGGCATCATTTCCTGCCTGATTCAAGATGCTGGTCATACGGAATTCCACAACCAGCCCACCTATACATGTCTTGCCTTTGAACCCCTTGAAAAAGAAGTTGCCGATGAATTAACAGGAGGATTGCCATTATATTAATATGAAGAATTATCATACACATACATACCGATGCCATCATGCCATCGGCTTTGAAAGAGACTATATTGAACAAGCTATTGATCAAGGCTTTACAACACTGGGATTTTCTGATCATGCCCCATGGCATTATGATTCATCCTTTAAACCTTTTATGCGCATGCAAGAGACCGAAATTGAAGATTATGTTTTAACCCTTAGAAAACTGCGTGAAGAATATCAGAATCGTATAGATATTAAGATTGGGTTTGAAGCTGAGTATTTTGAAGATAAGATGGCTTGGATGAAAGAAACGATTAAACGCTATGATATTGATTATCTGATTCTAGGTAATCATTATGATGGCAGTGATGAAGATGGGAGCTATTATGGCATGCCACCACAAACTCTCGAGTCTGTCACACGCTATTGTGATCAGGTGATTAAGGGCATGGAAACAGGACTTTTTAGCTATGTTGCTCATCCTGATGTCATCTATTATGATCAGCATGATCAAAGACATCTTAACGAACTAGAAAGACTATGCCTTAAAGCCAAAGAGCTTGACATCCCTCTTGAATTCAATATGCTTGGATACTTGCATAATCGTCATTATCCAAGTGCACCTTATCTTAAAATGGTTAGGGATATTGGCAATAAAATGATTGTCGGCTGTGATGCTCATGAGGCAAGTGCGATTGATGCCAATAAGATGAGGACTGTGATTGAACGTTTAAAGAAAGAAGGGTTCATACTAACGGATGAAATATCTTTCTTACGTTAGGGATTTTTCTTTAAACATGGTATAATGAAAACGTGAGGTTATGACTATGGATTTTTTAACAAATGCTTTAATTGAAGAACATTTAGAAGAATGTATGGAAATTGTGAAAGAAGAAATGCAGGATTATTATCTTGATGAAGATGAATATCCTATCCTGACAAGAGAAATCATGCTGACAGCACAAAGTGCTGGGGGAGACTTCTCTGAAGGCAATATCCGTTTCTATTGTGATGAATATAAAAAACATAATTTCTTATCACGTTTTAAACGCATGCATGATACAAATTACTAGCAGGAGGTCATTATGGCAAAGAGCGTAACAGAAGTACTCAAAGAATACCTCAAAGCCCATGAGAGTAAGCATATTGGCAAATATCGTTTCCGTGCAGCCTACCGTAGTGGTGATTTTGTCGTTAAAGGCATTTACTATATCATGGATAACTCTTTTCGTACGATTGAGATCTTTGTCGAACTGACAGTTATTGATGAAGAAGTTAATGTGACATTTTCCGAGAAGCTCAATGAACAAGAAAAACAATACATTACCAATGACCTGATCGAAAAAATCATTAATCGCCTACAAGACAAAAACTATCTTCACTATAGTCTTTATGAACGCTTTATCGATGAGAAACAGCCAACAGAAATTACAACAATATCACCAAGAGACTGGATTGATGTCCTAAACTTCATGAAATATCATTATGGCGTCAACCAGGAAACAAGTGATCGTTTCAATCGTCTCTTTAGACCAGCAATGGCTAATCTAAGAGAAAGTAAGCATTATGAAGAATATCTTGATGCCATCTATGCCTTTTTTGAAAATGTAGATTATCAATATGAATGGGGAAGTGGGAATTCCATCTATCTCGATACAGAATACCAATACCACCTCTTCTATTTAAGAGAAATACTCAAATCACTTTATGAGAATTTTGATGAATTCTATAACATGCAACCAGATAAAACCTATCGTATTATTAAATTGTTGTGTGATCATTATCGATTTGCGATGATGATTATGGTTGATTATATGAAGCGTATTATTGCACCATCAAGCACCCAGGATAAGCTTTTTGAACGTTTAGATCAGGATTATATTCTCTTTAGTGAAGAGACAAAGCATTTTAAAGATTATAATATTGTTTATTCCTATCTCTATTATCTCTATCATGATGATCATGAGAATTATCATAAAATTGTCGAAGATGTTATTCGTATTGTCGTTAATTATTATTTGACATATGTCAATCATGATTTAGATTTAGCTCTAGGTAATGCCTTTATTAAGAGTGAGGGCTATGAGACAATCGTAGAAATCTTCCATACAGACTACAATACAATGATCTTCACAGTCTTCCCAATTGAAAGCTTTCCTGATGAACTCAAGAATACCATCCGTGATGAATTAGCGAGGGCAATACGTTTCTTTGCAGGTAGAATGGACAATGATCAATATCGTATGTCATCATTAGAGCAGGTATTAAATATTAATCGATTATTATTAGATAATTTTAGGGAGTGGTACGAATGAAAAAACTATTAACAGCAACTTCAATTAGTCTTTTATCAACAGCTTCAGCTTATAAATTGACAGCTGACTTTACGCACAAAATGCTTTATCGTAATGTTGTCGTGAGAGATGACTTAAGTGATGTGGGTGCCAAGACGATTCGCTTAAAGAATCATAAGGGCTTAGAATTATGTGGGCATTTCTTTGAAAAGGAAAATACCAAAGCAACCTTAGTGATGTTACATGGCTTAGAGGAAGATGCGAGTGATCTTATTGAAGCAATGCATTATTTTGAGAGCATGTTGAATTGTAATATGTTGTTGTTGGATGCAAGTGCACACGGGATGAGTGATGGCTATATCCGTCAGTTTGGTTATGATGATGTCTTTGACTTAATGCTTTGGAATAAGTATTTATTGAAGAGATATGGAGAAAAGCATCATATTATCATGTATGGTAAGGGTATGGGTGCCAATACAATTTTAAATACAGCAGGTCTTAATAAGCTAAAGAATGTGGATTGTATTATTAGTGATGGTGCTTATAGCGATGTCTTAAGCTATCTTGCGGCCAAAGCCCAAAAAGCCATCAAATTACCTTCATTTATTACAAAACCAATCATGCGTACAATTGTTATGAATGAAACAGGCCGTGATCTTAAGGACATGGATACAATCAAGTATGTCGCTAAGAACAGCATTCCAACAATTTTCATTCATTCACGTCATAATCAGGATGTAGATGTCAAAAATGTCTATGCCCTTTACAACAATAACACTTCACCAAAAGAACTCTTTGTCGTCAGAGAAGATCATTTCTATGATATGAATCTTGATGATCCTTATGCGAAAGTCTTACCAGAATTCTTAAGTGAATATATTGCATAGTTTGTGTAACTATGGTATAGTGTACACGCACTGGTTCGAGAGCCAAACCCAGTATAAAAAACTAAGAACATGAAAAGTTTTTTACGCGACAAGGCTCATGCTTTGTCGTTTTTTTCATTGTTTGGCTTCTAACTGTTATTTAGAAGAAGGAGATGTTTTATGAAAATTGACACAAAGACGATTGCATTCAATGCAATCATTGCCGCAGTCTATGCCGCACTCACAATCTTGCTTGCACCTATTTCTTATGGAAGCATTCAGATGAGAATTTCAGAAATCATGGTATTTCTCGCATTCTACAATAAGAAATATATTCCTGGTCTTGTCTTAGGTTGTTTGATTGCGAATATTCCTAGTCCATTAGGTTTATGGGATATTTGTTTTGGAACTTTTGCGACACTCGTTGCCGTCATTGCAATTAATAAGTTACCAAACCGCTATTTAGGTGCATTGGCTGGTGCTATTGCGAATGGCTTAATTGTTGGATTGGAACTTGCGATTAACTTCCCATTAGGGAAAAACATGTTTGTGAACTATGGCTTAAATGCAGGTTATGTCTTTATTGGTGAACTTGTCATTTTAGTTATTGGTGCATTTGTATTTGGGATATTAGAGAAGAATAAACAAGTAGAAAACTTATTAGAAGCATAAACCAAAAGCGACACTTGATGCCGCTTTTTTTATTTATGAAACTGTAATAAAAAATATTGTAAAACATAATATGTCATTGAAGAAAAAGAGGTCTGCTAAGAGACCTCAAGTTCTAGGATTAACCTTGATATTCTGAAGAACCAAATCCAAGAATCAACAAGAAAATCGTATTAAAGAAGCATAAGCCTAGGCCAAAGAGAAAACCATGACCAAAGGCACTTGAAAGACGGAAATTGAAGATCAGGCAAGCTACTAAGAAAATCAGGATAAGTGCTAGTCCTACAAACATCAATAAAGCCCCAAGAGCAGGAATAGCTACTAAGCCTAAGCACAACAAGCCAATCCAGCCAAATAAGGAAACGATGCCAGGAAAACCAGCAATTTCAAAGAGTACCCATGTATTGACAACAGGAATGAGTGACAGAATGCCAGAACGACCAGCTTTGTTGAAAATCTTCCACATGGCAATAACTGTCAGAATCAAAACGATTAATCCTGCGGTTGGATGTTGTTCGAGATTGGGATAACGGTCATAAAGTGTATTCATTTTAAATCTCTCTTGTATAAATGCTTAACCATTCTCTTTCTTCATCGTTGAGTAATGGGGCAATCTTTTCGTAAACGAATTGATGGTAATCATTCAACATAGCCTTTTCTTCATCCGTCAACATGTTTGTATCAATACCATCTAAGTCTAGTGGGACATATGTAAGTGGTTCAAATCTTAAGAATGTGCCATATTCTGTTTCACCATCTTCTACACAGAGAAGTTCGTTTTCGTGGCGAATACCATAATGGCCTTCACGATAGTAACCTGGTTCATCACTTGTAATCATGCCAGCTTCAAAGACAGCATTTTCACCAGTACGTTGTTTTGGACGAATGCCTTGTGGACCTTCATGGACATTGAGTAAATGACCAACACCATGACCAGTGCCATGTTTGAAATCCTTGCCTTCTGCCCACATTGGTGCACGAGCATAGGTATCTAGGTTAATACCTGTCATGCCATGAGGGAAACGTGCATACATGAGATGGAGCCAGCTCTTTGCGACAAGTGTAAAGTCATGACGTTCTTCGTTTGAAAGATCACCTAGGACAAATGTACGTGTAATATCTGTTGTACCATCTAAGTACTGTCCACCACTATCAATCATCAACATGCCCTTATTGCTGATTGTGGCATTGCTTTCTTTTGTAGCCTGGTAGTGAATGATGGCACCATTGGAACCATAGGCACAGATTGTCGCAAATGAAGGTTCTAAGAAGAGGTCCTGTTCACGACGATAATCTTCAAGCTTATCAGCAACGCTTATTTCACTCATTGGTACATGACCAACATTGTGCTTGAGCCAGTACATAAAACGTGTTACGGCCACACCATCTTTGAGATGGGCATTTTTTGTATTGGCAATTTCCACTTCGTTCTTTGTGCTCTTGAAGTATTGTGATGGATTGATGCCATCGGCAATCTCACAATTGATGGATTCATAAAGTGCATAGTTAATCGCATTTAAGTCTACAAGCAATGTGCCTTCAAGCTTGCTTACATCTTCATAAATGGCATCATAGTCCTTAATCGTCACACCAATAGAAGCATAATAATCCTTCATTTCATCATCATAGACACCATTTTGTAGATAGAGAGCAGCTTTGTCTTTTTCAATAAGGGCAAAAGCTAATACTGTTGGAGAATATTCAATATCATTACCACGAATATTAAAGATCCAAGCAATATCATCTAAGGAAGAGACAAGATGGGCATCACAGCCATTCATATCCATATAGGAACGAATATCTTCAAGCTTAATAGATGCATCCACACCATGATACTTTGTATCATAGATAAAAGCTTTTTCATGAGATTTTTCTGGGCGATCATGCCATACTTGATCAGTGAAATCAATAGGATCAAGTTCTAAGCTATCATCCATGGCATTTTCTAGATCAATCACAAAACGGGCTGTCATGACCTTTGGATCAAAGGCAAGAACACTATTTTCATTTAAGTGTTCAACAAGGAATTCTTCAATTGTAGGAACACCAGGCTCAGCCATTTTCATGAGCTGAATACCGTCTTTAAGCTGTTTAGCGGCCTGAATGAAATAACGGCCATCAGTCCATAAATAGGCATCATCCTGTCCGATAACCAAAGTACCAGCAGAACCAGTAAAACCAGAGAGAAATTCTCTTACACGATAGTAATTTCCTACATATTCTGACTGATGATCATCATCAGTAGGAACAATGTAATAATCAATGTTGTTTTCTTTTAATAATTTCTGTAATTCTTTCATATTCATCACCTAGCGCTAAGTATAGCACAAATGACATAAGGTATCTTTAAAAACGCTAAAAAAGCAGGCTATTCTTTCATGAGAACTGAGCGATGCTTAAAGTAATAGTAGAATCCAAATGCATCAGCGATAAACCAGCCAATTGGAATAGAAATCCAAACACCTGTTTCATGAAAGAAAGGTGCAAGGCTGTAAGCAAGGACAACACGTAAGCCTAGGGAAATAATAGTTAAAACTAGGGACATGAGGGGCTGATTCATGGAACGATATAGCCCATAAAGTAAGAAGAGAATCCCAATGCTAACATAAAAAGCACCTTCAATACGTAAATAATGGACGCCTGAGAGGATGACTTCTATCTCCTCACTCTTGACAAATACCATCATCAGATGCTTCGCAAAAAGGCAAACAAAAAGAGAAGCCACAAGAGAAAAGGCGGTACTTAAAAGACAAGCTATTTTTATGCCGTCTCTTAAGCGCTCTTTCTTTCCTGCTCCATAGTTTTGGGCAACGAAGGTTGAAAAGGCATTGCCAAAATCCTGGACGGGTAAATAGGCAAAAGTATCAATCTTAACACCGGCCCCAAATCCAGCCATCGTCACAGCCCCAAAGCTATTGACAAGACGTTGAATGAGAAGAATGCCAAAATTCATACAAGATTGTTGGAGGCAGGTAAGAAGAGAGAATTTGGTGATGCTTTTTAGGATGGCCTTGTCATAATAAAAATGTTCTCTTGTCGGCAAGAGTGACTTGCATTTTGTCAGTACATAAAATGTAATGCCTATCGCACTGAGATATTGGGCAATGACTGTCGCAATCGCTGCTCCTGCAATACCCATTTGAAAGACAATCACAAATAGGCTATCAAGAAGGATGTTGGTGATGGCGGAAAAAGCTAAGAAGTAGAGCGGGATGGTTGAATTGCCAACAGCACGTAAAAGAGAGGCAAAGAAATTATAAAAGGCCACAGCAACCATTCCACTTAAAATCCACATTAAGTATGTTTTCAAATCCGGCACGATGACTGTAGGGACATTGAGGAAAGTGAGAATGGGATGGATCAATAGATATGAGAGGACTGTCAAAGTCAAAGCCACACCAATCACTAAGAAGAAGGCATGCACAATTGCTGTTTTAAGAGCATGATCATTTTTGGCTCCATAATAGATGGAAAACAATGATCCAATGCCCATTGATAAACCAATAAAAATAGAAGTCAAGAAGACCATCAGGGCATAAGCCGAACCAACTGCACCAAGGGCATGAACACCAATAAACTGTCCAACAATAAGTGTATCGGTGATGTTATAGATTTGTTGGAGGAGGTTGCCGGCAATCATTGGCAGGGCAAATAAAATGAGATTCTTTGGGATGGATCCTTCAGTCAGTTTATAATACATAATCATTCACCTTGTTATATCATGATTAATATATGAAATATATAACTTAATAATGTTACAAATTATAATCTAGTAGTTTCATATTGTCATGTCAAGTGAGTGATGATACATTATATGGGGTGATGAAATGATGTTTTTAGAAGGCTTAAATGACATTGATCAAAAGATTATCGCATTATTAATTGAGAATGCGCGCTATACTTATTCACAAATTGCAGAAAAGCTAGGTCTTTCAAGAGTCGCAATTAAGAATCATATTGATGAATTAGAGAAAAAAGGAGTTATTGAAGGTTATACAACTATACTTAATCCTCAAAAGATGAGTGATGCGATTTCGCTTTATTTTGATATTGAGACAAGACCCGAGTCTTTTAGGGAGGTTGTTGAGATATTGAATAGTCAGGATCATATCACACAGCTTTATCGTACAACGGGAGACTATCATCTTCATGTTCATGCCTTATTAAGCAGTCAGGATGAAATGGATAGCTTCTTACATAATGTGATGGATCAACTTCCTGGCATTAAACATATGACGACAAATGTCATTCTAACACGCATTAAGGATATAAAAGGATTAAGGCTTTAAAGCAATTTCCTCTTATGATCTGTGTGTTGAAAAAATGTTAAAATCATCTTAAGATAGAGATAAGAGGGTAAGAATATGGATTTATTTAAGGAAAATAGGGCGGTATTTCACTTGTGGGCGAGTATGCATGCAAGTGATTATGAAGGTGTAACAGTAAAACAAAAGGATCATGAAACATTGATCTTCATGTATGAAGATAAGTCAGCGACACTTATTATGCGGGAAAATGGCATGCATGAAGAATGGGTGAATGATCGTTATGGGGATATGCATTTCTATCTTCATTATGAATTTAAGCACTATCCTCTTGCCGTCTCCTTTTATCGTGCCATGATGAAGGAATTGACAAGAAAGGGGACTGTACATAAAGAGAGAGTTTTGCTTTGTTGCAGTGGCGGCATGACAACGAGTTATTTCAAGATGAAGATGAATAACTATCTGGCTTTATCCCATGCACCTTATTCCATTGATGCTGCAGCACTATGTGATGTACCGGCCATTGCCCATAATTATGATCTTATTCTTGTTGCCCCACAAATACGCTATGCCACAGACAAGCTTAGAGAAACAATAAAGGATGTACCTATTGATACCATTCCAACGGATATCTTTGCGACATATGACTGTGCTAAGCTCTATAATCGTATTCAAGATCTCTATAATAAGGACAAATAATATGACGGAAAAAGAAAAAATGTTGAAGGGGGAAGTCTATCAACCCTGGAATGAAGAACTCATAGATGAAAGAGATGATTGCACAACAGCACTTATTGCGTATAATAGTACAAGTCCCCGTGATCGTGCTTATCTTGATGAAAAAATCAAGAGTCTTATTCATGCCTCAGGGGAGTTGATGATCGAGCAGCCTTTTCAATGTGTTTATGGCTATAATATTGAAGTGGGTTATAACTTCTATGCGAAAAAGAATCTTTCTATTGAAGATACAAATAAAGTTATTATTGGTAATCAGGTGACTATTGGTGCCAATGTCACGATTCTCACAAGTATAACCCCTTATAATGAACAAGATCGTAGTCTTGGTTATGAAAGAAGCATGCCAGTCTTTATTCATGATCATGTGTATATTGGTGGTGGCAGTGTCATCTGTCCTAATGTCAGAATAAATCAAGGTGCTTACATTATTCCAGGATCAGTTGTCACTAATGATATTCCTCCCTATGTTATTGCCGGAGGAAATCCTTGTAAGATCATCAGGGCTATTGAAGCAAAAGATGTCAGGAGAAATGAAAAATGATGAATTTTATACATGCATTTGATTATTCTTTGTTGCAGTTTTATCACAACTTAGCTGTTTCTACAAATAATGCCGTAACACCATTCTTTAGATTAGTGAGTTATTTCTTTGATGTTGAGAAAGGCTTGCCACTTCTCGCTATCGCAATCATATTATTATTCTTTAAGAAGACAAGAAAAGTGGGGCTTGTGATGGTTGTTTCGATGGCTATTGGTTTTATTGTTGGAAATGTATTTTTAAAGAACTATATTGGTAGATATAGACCATTTCAATCAGGTCATCCTGAATATATAAGCTGGTGGAAGTATGTTGGAAGTGTACATGTTGGCGAGTATTCGTTCCCTAGTGGACATGCAACAGCTACCATGGCTGCAATGACAGCTATCTTTTTGACTTGTAATAAAAAATATAGCTGGCTAGGATTTATCTTTGTCATTGTTATGGGTATGTCTCGTAATTATCTTATGGTTCATTATCCTAGTGATGTTATTGGTGGTATGCTTGTTGGCTTTTTCTCAGCAATAGTTGGTTATTCACTCACAATCTTACTCAAGCATTATGTGATGAGTCATTTGGATCATCGCTGGTGTCAAAAGGTTTATTATTCTGGTTTATTTGAATAAAAATGCGAAGCTTAGTGCTTCGCTATTTTTGTATAGTTTGTAATGGCTATATGATGTTCATTGAGAAAGGCTTTTGTTTCTGAATCCATCCAGAAATCAAGTTCCACTTTTCTTTCCACACTATAAGAAGAAATCCTACAAAGTTCTTCATCTACAAAAGCAGGATGGGTCATGATTTCAATGTTTTCTTCAGGCATAGTGATAATCTTTTTTAATGTCTCGATGTTGGCATTGGAAGCATGGAAGTCAGTAAAACATTGCACAAAGGGCTGATCTGTCAAGGTTCTTTTGTCCTGCCTTATTGGTAAGTTGTATTCTTGAGATAGCTTTCTTGTGACATCAAGGAAACGAGGCATGAGATGAATATGATGATGGCTATCGAAATGATCGGGCTTGCGACCTGTGAGTTTGATAAAAGTATCAATCTGTGCTTTCCATTCCTGATAGACTTCGTCAATATCACAATCAATGCCATGAAGATAGGTGTTACGTTTTCTAAAACTCCCATCCCTGTCTCTAAAGCTTTGTCCAGCAGTTAATGGATGACCGGATGTGATACAAAGATGAACACCAATCCCTAAATCATCTACGCCTTCAAGTAGAGCTAAGCTTTTCTCGATATCAGGACATGTCATCATGACTGTTGTTGAAGAAATAAGGCCTTTTTTATGACCTTCCAGGATGCCTTGATTACATCCATGTGTTAAACCAAAATCATCCGCATTAATAATTAACTTTTTCATTTTATCACCACCACCATTATACTAAAGATTCTTTCTTTTCGTGAATATTATTGTATAATAGATGCAAAGTTGAGGAAAAAAAGATATGAAAGAGATTATTGTCGCAAGTGGTAATCAAGGAAAAATCAAAGAAATTAAAGCCATGCTTGAACCTTTAGATATCCATGTCTTAAGCATGAAGGATGTCTTAGGGGATGATGTAGATATTGAAGAAAATGGTACAACATTTGAAGAGAATGCCATTATTAAAGCTGAAAGCATTATGAAACAAGTGCAACGTCCTGTTTTAGCCGATGACTCAGGTTTAGAAGTTGATTATTTAAATAAAGAACCAGGCATCTATAGTGCAAGATGGATGGGGCATGATACAAGCTATGATATAAAGAATCAGGCAATTATTGATAAGCTAGCGGGAGTTGAAGGGGAAAAACGTAGCTGTCGTTTCGTTTGTGCCATGGCATTAGCTATACCTGATCAAGAGACAAAAGTCTTTAAAGAAACATTTGAAGGTCTTGTCAATGATCATATTGCCGGAGAGAATGGTTTTGGCTATGATCCTATCTTCTATTTCCCACCATTAAAGAAAACAAGTGCTGAAATGACAATGGAAGAGAAGAATCAGTATTCTCATCGTGCCAAAGCACTAAGAGATCTTTATCGTTATTTGGAGGAGAATAAGTAATGAATCATATCGTATTAATCCATCCAGCTATTCCTCAGAATACTGGTAATATCATGCGTACTTGTGTGGCAACCAACACACATCTACATATTATTAAGCCAATGGGATTCTCATTGGATGATAAACATATGAAAAGAGCTGGCCTAGATTATATCAAGGACTTAAAACTTACAATTTATGAAGATTGGGAAGACTTTGAATTTAAGAATCCAGGACATTATCATTTCTATACACGTTATTCCAATCAAACCTATTCAGAAGCTAACTATACAGAAGAAGGAGATCATTATCTCTTGTTTGGTCATGAACATGATGGCATTCCTCATGATATTCTTCGTGCGCACTTAGAGGAATGTGTACGTATTCCAATGTATGCAGATAGCCGTTCACTCAATCTCTCAAATACCGTCGCTATTGGTATTTATGAATGCTTAAGACAGCAGGATTTCCCTGACTTAGTACGTCATGAAGTCCAGAAGGGTGAACATTTCTTAACTGAAGAAAGTGATACAAAGCGTTATTAAGCATGGATTTTCCATGCTTTTTTTGGAGACTTATATGTTTTTTCAACTTAGTACCAAAAAAGAAAAACTCATCACCCTTCTCTTAGCATTCTGGATAATTGCCTTAGCAATCATTCTTACCACCTTCCTATCCCCCATCCTCTATAACCAACAAGTCAATTCCTTTCATTTACCAGAGCTTGTCAATATGTCATCAACACAGATTAAAGAGAATTATACCAATATCATTCACTATTTATCACTATTGACCCATACATCAATGCAAGTTTCCAGCAAACTCATTACAAGCGAGGCAACGCGTATTCATTTTGCGGATGTAAAGAAAGTTCTAGGAGTCATTCAGATCTATTTTCTTCTCTCCACACTTCTATTAATTCCTCTTATTCATACAACTCTTAAAGAGAAAAGGCATATGTTTCTAAAAACAACACCGATTGTCTTGATTGTGATTATTGGTATTGTGGGAAGTTTTATGGCGATTAACTTTGATGGGGCATTTACACTTATGCATCAGCTGATATTTCGTAATAACTACTGGCTGATTGATCCACGTATTGATCCTATTATTTCTATATTTCCTGAAACATTCTTTTTAGAACTTGGTATTATTCTATTAGGGTTGATTGCATTAATGATTGTTTTGATGATCGTGTTGGATAAATATTTGAAGAAATATTATCTTGAAAAAGAAAAATAAGCTATACTGAATAAAAAGGAGAAAAACTATGGGTAGAGAACTAGCAATTACGGGGCATACTGAACTTATTGGTTTAGTGGCTACCCCAATTAGACATTCCATGTCACCACAAATGCATAATGCGGCTTTTGATGCATTGGGATTGGATTATGTTTATTTGGTCTTTGAAGTCGGCAAAGAAGAATTGAAAGATACTGTAGCTGGCTTAAGAGCTATGAAAGTAAGAGGCTGGAATGTTTCCATGCCTAATAAAGGTGATATTGGTCAGTACTTAGATCATGTCTCCCTTGTTTCAGAATTATGTGGAGCTATTAATACGGTTGTCAATGATAATGGTGTCCTCACAGGAACATCAACAGATGGCACAGGATTCGTTTGTGCTTTAAGCGAAAACGGCTTAGATATCAAAGGTAAGAAGCTTGTCTTGCTTGGTGCAGGAGGTGCTGCTGCTGCCATCATGGCTCAGTGTGCTATTGATGGGGCAAAAGAAATTGTCGTTTTCAACAAGAAAGACAGTTTCTATGCGAAAGCACAGGAACGCTTAAAACTGATCGAAGAAAAGACGGGTGTAGAAATGCATCTCTATGATATTGATGACAAAGCATTATTAAAACAAGAAATTGATAGTGCTGATGTTCTTGCGAATGCAACAAGTGTGGGCATGGTTCCACATCAAGATAGCTGTCTTGTTGAAGAATCAGACTTACATGAAGGACTTTATGTCTTTGATTGTGTCTATAATCCTAAAGATACATTATTATTACAACGTGCTAAGAAGGTAGGTGCTATTCCAGTTAGTGGTGTCTATATGCTTCTTTATCAGGGAGCAGAAAGCTTTAAGCTCTGGACAGGCAAAGAAATGCCTATTGAAGTTGCACGTAAAGCCATTGGCTTATAGGAGGCAGATATGAAATATAGAATAAATGGCGATTCAGATTGCCCCTTGGCAGAAGTGACACTCGCAAAAGGGGAAAAGATAAAAATCGAACGTGGGGCAATGGCCTATATGTCCAATGTCGAAATCGTTGGGAAAATGAATGCGAACAGAAAAGGTCTTGGTGGCGTTCTCAGTGCCATTGGTCGCAGCCTGACAAGTGGCGAAAGTATGTTTATCACTCAGGCACAGGGCTTAACTGATGGCAGCAGTATTGGTATTGCTCCAGCAATACCAGGTGCAATCTGTAAGCTGGAAGTTGGAACGAAGCAGTATCGCTTGAATACCGGTGCCTTTCTAGCATCCGATGACAGTGTGAATTATGTCATGAAGAGCCAGAATTTGGGCAAGGCTTTCTTTGGTGGAACCGGTGGTCTTTATGTCATGGAAACAGAAGGATATGGCGATATCTTAGTCAATGCCTTTGGTGCTTTGGTTGAACTCGCAGTAACGCCTGATACACCGCTTACTGTTGATAATGAACATGTTGTTGCCTGGGATGCAAATCTAGATTACAATATTGAAATTGCGTCTGGTACTTTTGGCTTTACAACGGGAGAAGGCTTGGTGAATACATTCCATGGCAATGGAAAAGTATTGATTCAAACCCGTAATCTTCATAGCCTTGCGGAAGCTTTAAGCCCATTTTTACCGGATAAATCAAGTGGAAACTAGGATAAAAAAGGGAATGTCTGAGGACATTCCTTTTTGCTTTGATGGGATAAGTTTAATCTAGTTTTCTCCCTGTCTGATTATACTTTCTTCCTTCAAGAGCGTAGGTACTCATGTTTACAAGGATGATTATGGCAATAAAGAGAGTAGGCAATAAACCTGCTGATGTGAGAAGACAAAGCAGAGTAGAAGCAATTAAGAGAATAACACATGCGAAGTTAGTAGAAATATAAGCTTTGTAGGCACATTTGCCTATAAGAATCTTCTCCGCCTCATCACTTTCTTCTAGCCATTTCTTCTGGAAGTTTAAATCAAAGACAGATACTGTTTTCTCGCTTGCGCCAATCTTTGAAAGATCAATAGCTTTTTGTTGGAAAAGAATTGTTTCAAATAAGATGAAAAAGAAGAATACTTCTGCCACAATAGTAAGAATGCGATCTAGTTGAAAATGATATGCATAAAGACATGCGAGAAATACAACGCTGAGGATGATACCGATTTGTGTGCATAAGAGAATACTGTTTATTTTTGCTTCAGCACGATTTATGATTTCATCATCTTCTTGATCCCAGGAATCATAAAGGGCTTTCGCTTGTTTATATAATGTAAGACAAAAAACAAGAATGACAATAGCATCAATGATCATTAACCAAGGAACAATATAATAACCAAATACATAAGCTGCATTTGCCGATGCTTTCATAAATATTTGTCTATCAAGCTGCCCAATTAGGGCACCAATAAAACCACCAATGACACCAGCAATAAGTAATGTTAATAAGAATTTTGGTAAAGCTTTTCTGTTTTCACTTCTTTTCATTTCCTTCTTCCTCCAAATAAAAGATATCCTCGACCTTAGCGTCACAAATTTTGGCAATTGTAAGGGCAAGAGTTACGGATGGAGAATAATCCCCACGTTCAATAAGACTGATTGTTTGTCTTGATACACCGCACTTTTTTCCCATTTCCTGCTGATTACAGGAAAGGATGGCACGATATTCTTTGAGACGATTCCTGAGTACCACTATTCCACCTCCTGACAACTTTCTATTGCATTTTGACAACTATCTTTGTCAAAATGATCATATCATTGACAACTATCTTTGTCAATATGCAAATGATATTTGTCAATAAAAAGACTATAGGAAAATACCCATAGTCTTAAGTACGGCAATTAAGTTTTGCTGCTCTTTTCTTACAATACCTTCCATCCCAAGTTTTCTTGCAGTTTCAATATTAGCAGGACTGTCATCGATAAAGAGACAATTGGAAGGGGTGAGGTTATAGCGCTTGAAAAGAATATGATAGATGGCAGGATCGGGCTTGAGGCAGTGTTCTTCTCCAGAGAGAACAGCTCCTGAAAAGAGGGAAAATATCTCGTGGTAATCATGAGTTCTTTTGTGGAAGAGGTCCTGGTGAATATTGGAAAGAATATAGAATTTATAGCCTGCTTTTTTTAAGGCTTTAATTGCCTTAACTGTATCATCTATAGGTTGAAGCATTTCTTCTTCAAAGTGATCAAAGATGAAATTAATGGCTTTGATGTCATTGGGGTGATGCTTAAGTATGAGAGCTCGTACTTCATTGACATTTGCATTTCCCAAATCCAACATTTTCCATTCATCACTTAAAAAGACAATCTTCTTTAATCTCTCTTCATTTCCTGCAAAATATTTCTTTAAAAAGACATCTGGATTCCAATTTAAGAGGACACCACCAATATCAAATATGATTTCTTTCATAGTCTAAACTCCTTTTTATAAGTATAACACAAATGGCTATAGGTCAATGCCCATAGCCTTTAATATTTGTGTTAAATTTTGTTGGGGAAGACTCAGTAAAGTCTGCATACCAAGTCTTTGTGCAGTTTGGATATTGGCTAAGTTATCATCAATAAGAAGACCATTTGATGGTTCTAGGTGAAACTGATGAAAGAACTTCAAATAGATTGATTGATCTGGCTTAAGTTCATGAACACCACCTGATAAAGTGACACCATCAAAGAGTGAAAAGATATCAGGATGTTGTTGATATCTTTTGTGATAACGCTCTTGATTGAGATTGGAAAGGAGATAGAGCTTATAGCCTTTCTTTTTTAGAGCTTTGACAGTTTTGATGGAATCATCGATGGGTTGCATCATTTCTTCTTGAAAATGATCAAAGATAAAGTGGATAGCTTCTTGATCTTGAACATATCGTTCACTCAGTAATATTTCCACTTCTTGTAAACTTAATTCCCCTAAATCTAGACGTTTCCATTCTTCACCCAAGAAAATCATATGCTTCAATCTCATGACATCGTCAGGAAAGTATTTGGCTAGAAAGCAATCTGGATTCCATGAAAAGAGTACATTGCCAATATCGAATACAAAATACATTTTAGGCTCTGACTTTCTTGATCAGTGAACGTTCACCAATTGCTTTAAGAACTAAGCTCACTAAAGCTGTATTGATTGGTAACATGATGATTTCTTTGAAAAGTCTTGCGCTCACAGCAACCATGAAGGCTTTGCCATAAAGCATTGATAACCATAATGAGTTCAACAACAAGTTGACAACAAGTACAATAATTAACTGTGCAATAAAGACACGTTTAATGCTGAATTCATGATGATGTAAGATCAAACCATAAATCACACCGCTAATAATAGCTGAAATCGTAAAGCCTGGGAAGAAAGGTCCTGTTGGAGCAATGATATAACCACCTACATCAGCCAACAAGCCAACCATCCCACCGATAGCAGGACCAAAAAGATAACCAGCAATGGCTAATGGTAATGTTGTAAATCTGATTTCAATAAGTGGAGAGAGTGGAATCTTAAAATAAGATAGAATAATGGATACGGCTGCCAACATTGCTGTTATGGCTAAAATTCTAGTGTTCTTTAATTTAGACATAAATATACCTCCTTTGCAGTATCTTCCTTTTTACTACATCGGAGGTCATCTCACGTGTGTAGCAGCGGGATGCGACAAAGAAACCGCAAGAACAACTTTTCGTCCCGATGACAACTCCCCGTTCATCGAGCACTTAACGCCTCTTTGTCTACTCTGCATTTGTCTTTTCTAGATAATAATGCATGTGTTCAAAAATTGCAATAAAAAAGACGGGAAATTCCCGTCTGTTGGATTAGTCAAAGAACTTGTATTCTTCGAAGTAAGCCTGTGGATGTGCACATGCAGGACATGCCTTTGGAGCTTCTTCAGCTTCAACAACATAACCGCAGTTATTACATTTCCATAATACTTTATGATCTTTCTTGAATACAGTACCGTCTTCAATTCTAGCTAATAACTTTAAATAACGATCTTCATGCATCTTTTCAGCACGAGCGATTGCACGTAAGATAGCTGCAATTTCAGGGAATCCTTCTTCTTCAGCAATCTTAGCATAGCTAGGATACATATCAGACCATTCTTCATTTTCACCAGCTGCTGCTGATTTTAAGTTTTCAGTTGTTGTACCAAGCATAACAGGGAAGCTACCTTCAACAGCGATTGTTTCGCCTTTGAAACCACCAGCAACTAATAACTTCATTAATCTTTTAGCATGTTCTTTTTCCTGGTTAGCAGTTTCTTCGAAGATTTTCTGTACTTCTACGAAACCATCCTTCTTAGCCTGAGATGCAAAGTAAGTATATCTCATTCTTGCCTGAGACTCACCTGCAAATGCATGCATTAAATTACCAGCTGTTTTTGTTCCTTTTAAATCCATAATGTTTTCCTCCTCTTATGATTTACACACACACTCATCACAAATACCTCGAAAGACAAGCTCTGCAGAATGAACAATAAGCTTGTTTTTTGTCGCAAGATCATTTTCGAGTTGTTTAAGGTCATTTGTATCTACGTTGATATCAATAATCTTGCCACAGCTTTCACAGATAAAGTGCGAATGAGGGGTGATATCACCATCAAAATGAACTTTATCGTCACCTAAATCAAGCTTCTTGATCATGCCATCTTCCGCAAGAAGATTTAAGTTACGATAAACAGTTCCTAGTGAAATATTAGGTAAAACTTCTTGGGTTTTGCCATAAATCACTTCAGCAGTTGGATGTGTATGATCAGCACACAGTATGTCATAGATGACAGTACGCTGTTTCGTCATACGTCTTCTTACTAAGCTCATGTTCTTTCTCCTTATTAGTAATGATTACGAATAAAGTATAGCTCTTATTTCCTGAAAAGTCAATACTATTGAGAATTATTCCTAATAAATATCATAATCTTTTCATCTTCTTCAAAATCAAGTAAAATAATAGGAGTGAAAGAGAAATGAGGATTTTATGAAAAAAGCGATATTGGTTGCCTTAGATTATAAAGATGAAGATGACTTTGCAATGAGCCTTAGTGAACTGAAAGGCTTATGTAAAGCTTGTGATATTGAATATACGAAAGTCATTGTCCAAAGCATTACACCGACTAAGCCCTATTATATGGGAAAGGGGAAAGTCAATGAAGTGAAGCGCATGATTGATGACGAAGAAATGGTTATTGTCGGCGAAGAACTGACCCCGCTACAAGTACGTAATCTTACTGAAGAATTCGGTCTTGAAGTGACAGATCGAACTGATCTTATTCTTCGTATCTTCGCTTCAAGAGCGAAGACAAAAGAAGCCAAATTACAGGTCGAGATTGCGCGTTTGAATTATGAGCTTCCTCGCCTAGCAGGCATGCATGAAGGCATTTATAGCCAGCAGGGTGGTAGTGGCTTTAGAGGAGCAGGGGAAACACAGCTCGAAATTGACCGCCGCCGTATTCATCACCAGATTGCCACTGCAAAAAAGGAACTTGCTCGACTCAAGAAAGAAAGACAAATTCAAAGACAAAGACGTATGCGTAATCAGGAAGAGGTTGTATGTCTTGTTGGTTATACAAACTCTGGGAAATCATCTTTGATGAATCTCTATACGCAAAAGAAAGTCAGTGCTCAGGATATGCTTTTTGCGACTCTTGAAACTTCGACAAGAAGAATACGTTTAGCTGATAAGAAATATATTCTCTTGTCGGATACAGTTGGCTTTAGTTCTCATTTGCCTCATCATCTAATTGAAGCCTTTCTTTCTACGCTTGAAGAAGTGAAAGAAGCGGATCTTATCTTGATGGTTATTGACTGTAGTGCAAAATATGTCCAAAAACAAATTGATGTTACTCTTGATACATTACAACAGCTTGGTGTCGATCGTACACCTATTCTCTATGTCTATAATAAAGAAGATTTACCCCATGATGATTTGCTGGTAACACGTGATCCCCATGTCTTTATTTCTGTAAAAAATGAAACGCATATTGAAGAGATGGAAGAAGAAATCTTACGCTTACTTGCCCAAGATGAAGAACGTGTCGCCATGGTCATTCCTTATAATGAAGGAGAAGTCTACAACACCCTTAAACAACGTGTTCATATTATTGAAGAAAGCTTTCCTGAAGATGGTATTCACTTGATTGTTGAAGTGACAAGCTATTATAAGAATAAATATGCCAAGTATATTAAGATGCCAGAAAATTAGCTCTGGTGTCTTATTTTTTCTTTGATTTGTGTTAACATGGAAAGAGAATCATGGGTGGCATAAATGAGAGGTGATATCATATAAGTAGGTGTTGAAGTATTCAGGAAGGCTGGATAGTCCTCTTTGAGCTGAGGAGCGAGATAGAGAGCTGTATAGCGCTTGGTATTCTGACGCGCCTGTTCAAGATCGAGAGCTTCGATGACAATGGGACTCTCTTCATATTTTAAGACTTCTTGCAAGATCTGGACAAAAGGTGCGGCAGAAAGACCATCTTGAGAGACTATGCCAATATGAATATTCTGTGAAGTGAACATATTCATGAAGGCATAACGAAAGTCACGAAAGAGTGATGTAAACTGAGCGAGGTTATTAAAACGGTAATGAAGGTAGAAGAGTGTCTTGTCATTTCTTGTAATCTGTTCTTCAATAATATGATTATGCCATAATGTAATACATCCTTTTAAATCATCAATTTCATAAATGACTCTTCGACAATATGTCTTACAAGACGTAGAGATCTTGACTTGTTCATGACTAAACTGCGATTGCAGATAGATAAAGATAAAATCAAGATAAAGATTTCGATAAAATTCATCCATAACCTCACCCGCCTTATATTCATTGTAACATAATTTGGTTATTTTGTGAAAGAGCTTACATTGCATAGGCATCAAACGAATTTTAGGAAAAGTGTTATTTCATTTTCGATAGAGAGAGGGAATATGTTAGAATGAAAAGGAATGGAGGCGAAGTAGGCATGAACAAGAAATATGTCATTTCAGATTTACATGGTCAGTTTGTGTTACTGCAGCTTCTTTTAGAAAAAATAAATTTTGATGATAGTGATGAATTATATGTATTAGGGGATATCATGGATCGTGGTCCTAATAGTATCGATATTTATTATTTTATTAAGAGTATGGATAATATACATATGATTAAGGGAAATCATGAAATCATGATGCGTACATCCCTCATGCAGTCACTTAAATATAATGACTTAGATGATGAGCGTAATAATGCTTACCGTCTATGGAAACAAAATGGGGGATATCGTACTGTTGATAGTATTCGTGAATATCTGCAAAAAGACTGTATTACCTATTCAGAATATTATGATCATCGTAAACAATTCATTAAAGAATTGATAGGATTTATTGATAGCTTACCGGATTATATTGAGATGGACTATCAGGGCAAACACTATGTCCTTGTACATGCCGGAGTCGATCCAGACAAACCCTTGGTCAAAGATACGGATCCAGAATTATTAGCCTGGATTAGGGAATATTTCTATATGTCCCCATGTAATCCTGATTATACTTATATTTTTGGTCATACACCATTATGTTTTATCAATATGGATGGTTCCTTTAATATCTGGCATGATCCGGATTATGGCAATAAGATTGGCATTGATGGAGGACTCGCTGTAGCCGATAAAGGACAGCTCAATTGTCTTTGCCTGACAACAGGGGAGGAAATTGTCATTCCTTATCGTGAAGGCCAGCAGGAAGCTATTGAAAAACGTGTTCAAGAGGAAGAAGAGCGTTTACATATTTATAGAAAATAAAAAGGAGAATCTCTATTGAGATTCTCTCTTTAGTTATGTGTTATTTTTTAGTACATGCCACCTGGTGCAGGCATTGCAGGTACTGGTTCATCCTTCTTAGGAAGTTCAGCTACACCAGCTTCAGTTGTGATGAAGAGGGCAGAGATAGATGAAGCGTTCAATAAGGCACTTCTTGTAACCTTAGTTGGATCGATGATACCTGCTTCAAACATATTAACCCACGTACCATGCTTTGCATCAAAGCCAACATTCTTATCAGCTTTCTTCTGTTCATCAATGATATCTTCCTCATTGTAACCAGCATTTTCTGCAATCTGTGCTAATGGAGCAAATAATGCATCTAAGACAATGTTGATACCTTTCTGTACATCAACATTTTCATCCTTTAATTCACCCTTCAACTGCTTGTAGGCTTCAACTAAGGCAGCACCACCACCAATGACGATACCTTCTTCTACGGCAGCCTTTGTGGCATTCAAGGCATCTTCAATTCTTAATTTCTTTTCTTTTAATTCACTTTCAGTCATTGCACCAACTTTAATTGTAGCAACACCGTTAGATAATTTACCAATTCTTTCAGATAATTTCTTCTTATCATAATCACTCTTAGCTGAAGCAAGCTGATTCTTGATTTCAGTAATTCTAGCCTTAACAGCATCGCTTGTAGAATGACCAACTAATGTTGTATTATCTTTCTTCACAATGACTTTCTTGATTGTACCGAGATCTTCAAGAGTTAAGTCAGATAATTTCATATTTAAGTCCTTATTATAGAACTTAGCACCAGTCAAGACAGCGATATCTTCAAGATTATCCTTCTGGCTATCACCAAATCCTGGAGCCTTAGTCGCAACAACATTGAAAGTACCTCTTAATTTATTCAATACTAATGTTGAAATGACTTCATTTTCATAGTCTTCAGCAATCAATAATAATGGTTTGTTAGCCTGAACAACTTGTTCCAATACAGGCAGGATTTCCTGAAGGTTAGTGATTTTCTGGTTTGTGACTAAGATTAATGGATTATCCATTTCTACTTCCATCTTGTCTGTATCACTGACCATATAAGGTGATACATAACCCTTGTCATACTGCATACCTTCATTGACTTCTAATTCATCATCAAATGAGTTAGAGTTATCAACATTAATAACACCATCTCTGCCAACTTTTTCCATGGCATTGCTGATAAGCTGACCAATATGTTCATCACCACTAGAAATAGATGCAACAGCAGCGATATCATCACTTGTTTCAACCTTATGACTATTGTCAACTAAGACTTTTGCAACAGCTTTACCAGCTTTTTCAATACCTTCTCTAAGCAATACTGGGTTGCTGCCTTTATCAACAGCCTTCAAGCCATTATTAATCATATCTCTTGTAAGAATAGTAGCAGTTGTTGTACCATCACCAGCTACATCGTTTGTCTTATTGGCAGCTTCATAAACAAGCTTAGCACCCATATTTTCAAACTTATCTTCAAGTTCAATTTCTTTCGCAATGGAAACACCATCATTAGTGATCAATGGAGAACCATATGATTTTTCCAATACTACATTACGTCCTTTAGGACCTAAAGTGACACTGACTGCATCAGCCAATGTATTTACACCTTTCAACATTGCTTTTCTAGCATCATTGCCATAACGTACTTCTTTTGCCATAATTATGCCTCCTACTGAATTGATGCAAGAATATCTTCTTCATCAATTACAATGAAATCTTCATCATTAATTGTTACTTTAGTGCCTGAATAGTTCTTATAAACGACTTTGTCGCCTTCTTTAAGACCACTTTCACATTTAGGACCAACGGCTACAACAGTTGCCTGACTTGGAACTTCTTTTGATTCAGTTGTTAGAATAATACCGCTAGCAGTTTTCTGCTCAGCTTCCTCTTTCTTGAGTACTATATTTTTTGATAATGGTTTAAGCATATTCTCACTCCTTCTTAGCACTCTCTTATTTCAAATGCCAAGTATCATTATAACTATCTTTGGCACAATGTCAATAAGAGTGCTAAAAGTTTTCCTTCTTTTCCATCTTCCTTAACAACCCATTCATTCGTTCTATAATAAGGATATGGAGGTGTATATTATGTATCATTTATTATTTGCGGGCAGTGGTCTTATAGGCTGTGGGTTAGCAGCTAATGCCCTGAGTCATCATCAGGACGTCACACTTTATGATATAAGGGATGCTGATGAAGTTAAAGACAACCTGAAAGATGTTATCAATAAGCTTGTTGTAGCAGGTGTGATTGAGGAAGAAGAAAGTCATGTTTTATTAGAGAAAGCACACATTACGCACAACCTGGAAGCAGTGCTAGAAGGTAAGGATGCTGTTTTGGAATGCTTGCCAGAAAGACTTGATATCAAACAAGAATTCTACAAACGTGCCCAAAGCATAGAACCGGATATTCTCATTTTCTCATCAACATCAGCCTTGTTTCCTTCAAAGCTACAAAAAGATATGCCCCATCCAGAACATATCTTAGTTGGTCATCCATTCCACCCATCATACATGATTCCTTTGATCGAAATAGTAGGCGGGGAGGCTGTAAGTGAGGAAACAATTGATAAAGCGAAAGCAATCTATACAGCGATGGGTAAAAAGCCCATTGTCTGTCAGAAAGAAGTCAATGGCTATATTGTTCAGCGTGCTAACTGGGCGATGTTTAAAAGCTTGCTTTCAGCTGTTGAAGATGGTGTTGCTTCGGTTGAAGATATTGACACAGCCTTTGCATATGGTCCAGGCATGCGTGCAGCTATTCTTGGACAGCTTCTCGCTCTTGATTTAGGGGCAAAAGGTGGTTATGGTGCTATGGCACAAAAATATGGTGATTCGCTCAAGAGTGCAATGGGCATTGATCCATCTCTTCTTGATGACCTTGTAGAAGGGATTGCTTTAGAGAAAGTCCATCGTCCTCGTGAGCTTGGTCAGACGAATGAAGAAATTGAAGCTTTTCGCGATAAAGCAATAGCTATATTCTTAAAAGATATACTTCATTTCCATTAATGAAAAAGATATCCATTATTCATCACTTTTCTTGTGTTCTTCTTCTACATATTTTCAAATAATATTCATACATTAATTATACAATAAAAGGTGTCAAATAAGACTTAACACATACCTAGTGTGTATAAAAAAGCAAGAGCGACGTCTTGCTTTTTTTGATTATTTCCGTTTTGTGTCCTTCGCAATCATAAAGTTTGCCATACCAATAATCATGCCAAAATAGAATGAGAAGAAACGCCAGATAAACATGGAGCTTGAGGCATTGACCTGGCCTAAGAAGCCAAATAAGATCATATAACATCCTTCACTGCCACCACTTGCGCCAGGGATAGGCAAGAAGGTGTTGATCAGATTGATAATTGAGGCAAGGCCAAGGAAGGTGAAGAACTGGCTAGGTGCGACATGAATATGCAGGGCGAGACATGCATAGAAGGGTGTTGCGTAGATTAAGAAGAGCTTTAAAAAGTTACAGGCATTGACTTGCCAGAAGACTTTTTGATTTTTTAATAATACAACCATTTCATGTCTGAATTCTGAAAAGTAGTTTTCGATTTTAGCACTTGTTGCTTCATAGTTCTTTACAATATGAATTTTTGCGAGAAAGTTGATGATGGTATGAATGATGAAGTTCTGAAAACTTTTTGAGAGCCCACCGAGAATAAAGGCAGCTGTTACACTGACATTAATGAGAAAGCCAGTTGTCGCCATGCCAGTTACGGCTGCACCTTCGCTAATATAATAGGGGAGGTTGCCAAGCATGAGGATGGCTGAGATGGCCATGAGAGCTATCTGATAGCTAATAAAACACATCATGAGAATGCCAGAAGCAATCGTCGGGGGAATGCCTTGGTTATTGAAGACAAAGACCTGGGCGAACTGACCTCCTGAGGAACTTGGGGTAAGTCCATTAAAGAGGGTACCAGTTAAGGCATTAATAAAAGCTTGTTTAAAAGTGAAGTCTTTCTTGTAGTTGTGAGCTAATAGCCATAATGCTAGTCCATCCACAAGATAGTATCCGACCATAATGCCTATTAATACAACGAGCCAGATAGGACTTGCACTTGTTAAGGTATGGAGAACGCTCTTCACTTCGCCACCAACGGATAGGCGTAATGAGATATAACCAATCACCAACATGACAGCTATATCGATAATGTAAGATTTTTTACCTTTCAAACCAAACATCTCCTTTCGTTGATGCGAATAGGAGCCATTTTGCTCCTATGATTTGGTGAGGGTAAGCATCACGATTTCATTCTTTGCTAGAAACTTATAAGGGTGATCTGCCATTGTCGAAAGACCATTGCTGACATAGAGTATTGCATTCTTTTTTGTATAACGCCCGTGGTTATAAGTCTTGGCATGAGTAAGCTTTGTGGTTGCGCCAAGAAGTGGAAGATAGATGAATCCCCCTCCTGAATGACCAGCTAAATGATATTGTGATGTATCGCTGATGAAGGCAAACTGATCAGGATAGTGGGAGAAGCTGAGTGTATAGAGATCGCTTTTTTCAAGCGCTGCTGCTGCCTCAATGTTATAGCCAATAAGCCTGATTCTTGCTTCATTATAGTAAATTGTGCGGGCTTCATTATTAAGTGTTTCAAAGCCAGCTTCATTAAGAATCTGAACAACCTGACTGCTATTACTATTATCTTCTTCACCAAGCACTGCAAATTTGCCATGACTTGAATGAATACTGTTGAGAATCTGAGTCACTTTTTTATCTTCGAAGACTTTTCCTTCATAGAGATCACCACCAAATAGCACCATTTGATAACTTTGTTCATTAAGATCTTTGACGATACTTTCTAGACGGGTGATATCTTTTTTGCTTCTTAAATGTATATCGGAAAGATAGGCGATTTTGAAGTTCTGGAATTGCTGTGGAATAGTCTTATTTGTCACTTGAACATCTTGAATACGATAGGTTTTTGGTGAGATGACGATAGTATGTACGATAGTGATTGTGATGGCTAGAACAAGTAAAGTAAGCAGAGCAATACCAATATGACGACGAGTTTTCATTAGACTTTCTTATTCATGATGACAGGAATAATCATTGGATGTCTTCTTGTCTTTTGATGGAAGTAGGATGTAAGACTATCACGAACGATATTCTTGATAGAAGCAAAGGTTGTCTTGCCTTTGAGCTCTGCATTGAGTTTGCCTTGTACAATACGTTCTGCTTCACGGATCATCTCTGTGGAATCTTTCATATAGACAAAGCCACGACTCATAATAATAGGGCGATTGAGGAGTTTGCCTTCATGACTATCCATGGCAATTAAGACTGCTACCATACCATCTTCAGAAAGAATCTGACGATCATGAAGAACAGCTGTTGAAAGACCAGTTAAGTCATTGCCATCAACATAGATATCATCGGCATGGACACGTGGACCTGGGAAGACTTCATGATTACGTAAAATCAAGCTATCACCATTAGAAAGAATGAAGGCATGATCTTTTTCCCCACCAACTTGTTCATAAAGATTTTTATGGATCACAAGCATACGATATTCCCCATGAATTGGGAAGAAATAACGTGGTTTTGTGAGTAAGAACATCAGTTTCATTTCTTCTTGTGATGCATGTCCGGATGTATGCAAGTCACTGATGGCAGAATTTTCAAGCACGCGGGCACCGGCACGATAAAGCTTGTTGATGACACGGCTAACAGAAGCCTGGTTGCCTGGAATAGGATTGGATGAGAAGATGACTGTATCGCCTGGTTTGATCTTCACTTGACGATGTGTGCCATTCGCAATTCTACTTAAAGCAGCTAAAGCTTCACCCTGTGAACCAGTACAGATAATCATGATTTCGTTATCAGGTAAATGCTTGGCTTCTTCATTGGAAATAAAGAAACGATCTGGACATTTAATATAACCAAGCTTTCTTGAAATCATGATGTTGTTTTCCATTGAACGACCATAAA
Organism: Sharpea azabuensis DSM 18934; assembly: GCF_000702165.1. GTDB lineage: Bacteria > Bacillota_I > Bacilli_A > Erysipelotrichales > Coprobacillaceae > Sharpea > Sharpea azabuensis. Next base: position 3,404 of record NZ_JNKU01000006.1, on the reverse strand, counting down.
CAAGAATCTTTCTGTTAAAACGTACAGCCGCATCTACAATCTGAGCAACACGATGCACGTTTGAAGCGAATGTCGCAACGATAATACGACCATCAGCTTTACGGAACTCTTGTTGGATGGTTGCTGATACTTTCTTTTCAGAAATAGAGAAGGCAGGTACTTCGGCATTCGTGCTATCAGCCATTAATAAATCAACACCTGTTTCCCCTAAGAAGCTCATCTTCTGGAAATCAGCAGCTCTTCCAACTGGTGTTAAATCAAATTTGAAGTCACCAGATTCAATAATACGTCCATTTGGTGTATTCACGACAATCCCAATGGATTCAGGAATAGAGTGGTTTGTATTGAAATAACCAACATTAAAATATTTTGTACGTAATGACCAGCCTGGATCAGCGATATCAATCTGAATAAGCTTAGTCGCATTTAAAAGACGATGCTCTTCAAGCTTTCTGCGAAGCATTGCACAGGCTAGTGGCGTAGCATAAATAAATGGGATAGGGACTAATTGAAGCAAGAAGGGAATCCCCCCGATATGGTCTTCATGCCCATGGGTAATAAATAAACCCTTGATTTTTTTACTGTTCTGTTTGAGATATGTGTAGTCTGGAATGACATAATCTACACCGGGTAAACCTTCTGAAGCGAACTTTACCCCTGCATCTATAATTATTAATTCATCACCATGTTCTACTACATACATGTTTTTTCCGATTTCATTTAACCCACCTAAGGCAAAAATACGTGTATCTATTTGTTTTCTAGGTGGTCTTTTCTTTGAAGTTCTTCTCTTATGGGAGTGACTTCTTGTGGCTTTCTTATTATCTTCAGCCATTATTTCACAACCTTTCATATTTAATTTTGGAAAATGTTTTTTCTATATGCATTCTATAATATTTTACGTCTTTATACAAATAAAAAGGTGAATTAGTATTCACCTTCTCCAATACTATCTGTTAGCTTTTTACAAGCAGCCAAGGCAAGTGAACCAGGACCGATATGACAGGCAACGGATAATGAGAGTGGATCCATCATCATCTTATGTCCTGGGAAAGCTTCCTCAACCTGTGCTTTAAAGTCAAGGGCATCTTCTTTATCATATGTATATGCCCCAGCGATACGATAATCACCAAAATGACGATTGACAATATCAGCCTTCACCTGATCAATCATCATTTTGCGGGCTTTTTTCATTGTTCGAGCTGTCGCAAACTTATCAAGCTTTTCTCCTTGAATAGAAAGAATCGGCTTAATCTTGAGTAAACCACCAAGTGCTGCCGCTGCTGGTGTTACACGTCCACCTTTCTTTAAATAATCAAGGGTAGGTACAGTAATATAGATTGTCGCATTCAGCTTATTTTCAAGTAATAAATCACGAATCTCTTGACCGCTCTTACCTTCCTTAGCTAAATAGAGGGCATCAAAGACATCCCATTTCTGAGTGACAGAGATACGTTGTGAATCTACTACAAAGACCTTCCCGGCATATTTCTCATCTTCGGCAAGCATCAAGGCTGTCTGACAGCTTCCTGAAAGACCTGATGACATAGGAATATGGACGATTTGATCATGGTCTTCTAAGGCCTGATTCCAATATTTTGTAATGTCGCCTACAGCAGGCTGGCTGGTAAAAATATCAGCCTGTTCATGAATAAGTTTTTTATAGAAATCTTCCTGAGAAAGATTTATGTCTTCTTCAAATTCTTCACCATTAATTGTGAAGGGCATAGGAATGACATAGACACCTAAATCCTTGGCTTCTCTTTGTGTAATACCAGAATTGCTGTCGGTCATGACTGCTACTTTCATAGTGTTGCCTCCTTTGTCGCTGATTTCATTTTATCGTAATTAGCGAATAATTCAACCTTTTTTCTACGTGACTAACTCTTTAAGTCTCCTCATCTTTCCTATATAATATGTCGCACAAGGAGGAGTTATGGAAATATTAGAAAAATTCTTGGATCGTTATGGCGATAATTTAGAGCGTTTAGTCTCAGCCCTTTTGATATTATTAATTGGATACTGGGTCTCTAAAGCCATCCGTAAAATCATCATGGCTTATATTGAAAGAAGCAATCACGATGAAATCGTCTTAAATTTCTTTCATACCATTATTAAAGTTGTCTTTACAATTATTATTATCTTAACAGCCCTATCAACCCTTGGCGTCGATATGACATCACTCGTTGCCATGTTTACAGCTGCAGCTGCTGCTATTGCTTTAGCTGTTAAAGAGACATTAAGTGAACTGATTGATGGAATTATGATTTTATTTGCGAAACCTTTTAGTAAAGGTGATCTAATTGAAGTCAGTGGGACGGTTGGAAAAGTACAGGAAATATCATTATTCTATACATACATGCTGACAGTGGAGAATGAGAAAATCATTATTCCTAACTCAACAGTTGCCCGCAATATCATCATCAACTACTCTTCATCCGATGCTCGTCGTATTGATTTAGATTTTGATGTAGCTTATGAGAGTGATATTGATGAAGTGAAAAGTATTATTTATATGGTGGCAAAGAATCACCCATTAACCCTGGATATTAAGCCAATGGTTGTGGTGAAGGAATATAAGGAAAGCTCAGTGACTTTTCTCTTAAGAGCTTGGGCCACACCGGAAAACTGGGAGAAGTGTAAATTCTCGATGCTTGAGGCAATCAAGAAAGCCTTGGATGAAAAAGGGATTGAAATTCCCTATCCACAACTTGATGTCCATATCAAAGATACGAAGGTGGATATTTCATGAACAAAGAAGCATTCAAGAAAAGTCTAGCAAATCAAGGTTATGTGCTTGTTGATTTCTATGCTTCATGGTGTGGGCCTTGCAAGACGATGGATAATGTACTTGATGAAGTGATCTCACAATTTGATGATCTTAGCCTGATCAAGATAGATGTCGACAAAGAAAGAAGACTGGCAATGGCCTATGGGGTGATGAGCTTACCAGCCATCATTCTCTTTCATCATGGTAATGCGCTTTATCAATTCATTGGCCTGACAAGTCGTGAAGAGATAGTTAAAAAAATAGAGGAACTGAAGAACAGGCAGTAGCTTGTTCTTTTTTTGATTGTAGTACAAGCGAAGCTTGTATCTAGTCTTTAGACAGTTGAGCGTACGTAGGACGTGAAACAATAAACCACCTGCTATGCAGGTGGATGGCAAGACAGTTATACAAAAACATCACCGTTCCTTCTATAATGGTAAGTGTTCAAGTTACCGCTAAAAAAGAAAGGAACGGTGATGTCTCATGGCTCATAAAGCCAATTCGCTATCGCATACAAAATGGTATTGCACATACCATATCGTATTCACACCAAAGTATAGACGAAAAGAAATATATGGTCAATATCGAAAAGACCTTAAGGAAATCATAAAGGAACTCTGCAGGTACAAAGGGG
>NZ_JNKU01000005.1 GCF_000702165.1 Sharpea azabuensis DSM 18934 | reverse complement strand
CTACGAACAGACAAAAGGCGATTGCAAGAGACCGTAATAACAAAGTCAATGATTACATGAACAAGGCTGCCCGCAAAGTAATAAACTACTGCATCGCTCATGATATAGGCGCTCTCGTAGTCGGTTACAACGAAACGTTTCAGCACAGCAGCCATATAGGGAAGCGGAATAATCAGAACTTTGTAAATATCCCATACGGTCAGCTCCGCAGCAAGCTTGAATATCTCTGCAGACTAAATGGCATTATATTTGTAAAACAGGAAGAGTCCTATACATCAAAATCATCATTCTGGGATCAGGATGACATCCCTGTTTACAATGCTGATAATCCAAGAGAATATCAGTTTAGCGGCAAAAGAGTACACAGAGGGCAGTATAAAACCGCAAGCGGGAAAGCAATCAATGCGGATGTTAATGGCGCATTGAACATCATGCTTAAAAGTAGCGTTGTGGATGTCAGCATCCTATACGGTAGAGGCGAAGTGGACACGCCTGTAAGAATAAGGATTGCCTGACTTGTCAGGTGGAAACTTAAATATCAAACTTCTTAAATAGAGCCGTAAGGCTCTCAGAAGCCACCTACCTTTAGGTGGGTGGTAGTTCACATCATCAATAACAACTGATTTTAGTTCGATATTTTCACTTTCTTTAAAACATTTTATTCAGCTCTATTCTAACCATATCTAACCGAATTAATCAAAATGATTAGAAAATGAATAGAAAATAATATTTGCATTCTAAAGAAAAAATAAAAAGATAATTAGAAGGCATCCCACGGTTAAAACCGTGGGATTAAGTTGATTATTTATGGTTGTATCTTATTATTCATGAAATTTTTGCGGATATCCGCATTTTTATCATGTAAAGAGGAAATGACACTATATGCTTAATTGATTAGGGAATATAAAAGCTAATTTAAAGCTATTTTAACCATTGTGGATAGAATGTGGTTAGAAACTGATGCTAAAGATGTTCATGATAGTACTGGGCAGCGAGATAGAGTTCACCAAGAAGCATATAGTCCTTAATATGTATTGTTTTCTCAATTACAGGCATGACATTTTCAGGTATATCAATAGTTAATGCATCAATGAGTTTCTTTGTATCGGGAATCTGTTCACAATAGTAGATAATCTTGTCAGGAGCAACCATGGCAATCAGGGCGTTTAATGCACATGCAACCATCTTGATTTCTCCCTCTTCAGTCGTATATAAGTCTTGAGGAGAACAGTTGGCATGTTTCATGACTAAAAAGGATTCACCTGAGACATGAGCATGACCGGTATGCAGTTTACCATCGATAATATTGCCAATACCTGAATAGATTGCTCCTCTAGGCTGGAAGAGGAAGGAGAGATTCTCAGTTTCATCCTGCGTAAGATATTGTCCTACTGCCATGGCATTGACATCGTTGTTTAAGACAATAGGAATATCAAACTGATTCTTAAAATATTCATAAACATTCTCATAACTAAAAGTATCACTTTCAGAATAGGGTGTACCATTGTTGATAATACCAGGCATAGCAATACCGACCATCTTAATATCATATAAAGTCAGAATCATTGTAATAATATCACGCATATCTTCTAAACGAAGATGTGATTTGATGACTTCATTAGTGAGTAGGATTTGATTATGATCATAGATACGATAAACAATACGTGTTTTATCCATGTGTCTGATATATCCCAAGACGAGGATTGTTGTGGTGTTGTGGATATCTTTTTTGATGGGAAGATCAATAGGGGAGGTGTCTCTCTTCTTGTAGGTTTCTAGGGATGAAGCGATATGATGGAACATAGCGCCAACATCATAACGGGCAAAGATGGAAGCTGGAATGTCGATAATAAGTTTATGGCGAAGTGCACTTTCTGCTTCTTTATGCTTATAGCTTATTTGTGGGGCAAGTAGAATGACATCATAATTATTACCTTTATGATAGAGATGATCAAAACTCATGGCATCAAAGTGATAATCAAGAGAGATAGCCTGTGCTCCTTCATTCAACAACATCGCAAAATAGCTTGTTGTCAGTCCCCCGCTGCAACAAAGAAGGACACTAAGCGTGTGTTTCTTTTTTGTCTGAATAAGAGCATCCTGGAATTCTTGATAAAGTGCTAATGCATGAGCATTGTTGTTGTACTGGAAGTGGATATAGAATTCAGACTTGGCATCTTTCTTATTAATGACTTCCATCTCAATAATATGATGAGCATTAAAGCTAATGATTCCTGTGGCATAACTTGATTCAAAGGTAAGTTTGTTTTTATCAATTGACTTTGTAAATTCTTTGATTGTTTTATTTTCAAGCTGGTTTCTAAAAGTATGATAGTTGTCTTCCATACACGTGACCTCCATAACACTATTTTATCAAACCACAGGCATAACATAGTTTTTTTTTACATAACTAGGAAAAAATATTCTTGTATCTCGAACTCCCTCGAAAAAGTTGTTCATAAGACTAAAAAGTCGCTTGAAAAAGTTGTTGGTAAGACGTAAAACTCCCTTGAAAAAGTTGTATATAATAGCGAAAAGTCCTTTAAAAAATATTTTGCCTACATTATACTAGAAGTAGAGGAGGATGATTTTTATGCTGAAGAGAAAGATTGATAGACACTTAGAGGAATGGAAGGAAAATAAGAATCATAAACCACTTATTATTAAGGGATGTAGACAGTGTGGGAAAACATCCTCTGTATTAGCTTTCGCAAAGAAGTATTATCAATATGTCGTTTATTTGAATTTCTTTGAGAATCCACACTTTCAAAGCATTTTTCAAGATTCATTGGATATTGATTACCTTACAATGATGATGAGTGCTTTACTTGGTGATAAAGCTATATTTAAGCCAGGAGAAACCATTATTATTTTTGATGAGATTCAGGAGTGTCCACAAGCACGTACGTCATTGAAATTCTTTAAGGTTGATGGACGCTATGATGTTATTGGAACAGGGTCTTTGTTGGGAATTAAAGGATATCGTGAAATGCCCTCATCAATACCTGTTGGCTATGAAACAGTGATAGAAATGTATCCTATGGATTTTGAAGAGTTCTTATGGGCTAATGGGATTACGGATAATATGATTGATATGCTTAGAATTTCTTTAAAGAATGAAACACCAGTTGTTGGTGCATTACATCATAGATTCCAACAACTCTTATTACAATATACTGTAGTAGGCGGTATGCCTGATGCTGTACAGACATTTGTGTCTACAAAGCAAATGGATGCAGTTCTACAGATACAACGTGATATTGTTGCATCTTATAAAGATGATATGATTAAATACGCATCAAATACCGATAAAGCCCATATTAGAGAATGTTTTGAATCCATACCTAAACAATTAAGTAAAGAAAATAAGAAATTCCAATATTCTGTTATAAAAAAAGGATCGACTGCTTCAAGATATATGGGTAGTCTACAATGGATTGAAGATGCAGGTATTATTACAAGATGTTATAATTTGTCAATACCCGAATTACCATTGGATGGAAATGCCATTCAGGATGTTTTTAAGGTGTATATGTGTGATACAGGATTATTTATTAGTATGTTGGAAGATGGGACGCAGTTTGATGTATTAAATGGTCATCTTTATGGATATAAGGGTGCTATTTTTGAAAATCTTATCGCTGATATATTTCATAAGATGGGCAGAAAGCTTTACTATTATCATAAAGATAGTGGTTTGGAGATTGATTTTGTCATGAGATATCATACAGAAGCTGTTCTTGTTGAAGTAAAAGCCACAACAGGTAATACAAAAAGCACAAAAACTATTCTCAATCACCCTGAGAAATATCATATCCAACAAGCTATTAAATTAGGACAATATAATGTAGGAAGAGAAGGTAAGATTCTAACTCTACCTACATATATGGCTTTCTTGCTGACAGACTACTAAAAAAGAGTGAGAATAATCTCACTCTAAGCGTTGTCTGTATTGTTGAATTTTGCTCTTTCTTTTCTAGAATACATGAAGTCAGGGAGGAGTTTGCCCTTCTTCTGCCATTCTCTAAATTCTGCTGTTGCAGCAAACATGACATCACCAGAAGAATTCAAGGCTGTTTCGACTGAATCCTGGACAACACCTAAGATAATTCCTACACCTACAACCTGCATGGCAATACTATTAGGAATATTAAATAAAGAACATGCCATTGGAATCAACAACAATGATCCTCCAGTCACCCCAGAAGAACCACATGCAGCTAATGTTGAAAGAATAGAAAGCATCAATGCAGATACTAAATCAGGATGAATACCTAAAGTATTCGCTGTAGCAAGTGTCATAACGGTAATAGTAATGGCTGCACCATCCATATTAATCGTTGCCCCTAAGGGAATAGAAATAGAATACATATCTCGATCTAAACCAAGCTTCTCACAAAAAGCCATATTAACAGGAATATTGGCAGCTGAACTTCTTGTAAAGAATGCTGTGACGCCTGATTCTTTTAAACATCTAAAGACTAATGGGTAAGGATTACGTCTTAAAACAATAAAGGCAATCAATGGATCAACAACCAATGCCACCAAAAGCATACATCCAACTAATAATCCCAGTAATGAACCATATTTCACAAAGACACCAAGTCCATTAGCTGAAACAGTCTGATAAACAAGCCCCATTACCCCAAAAGGAGCCATATTAATAATCCACTTTACAATCTTCGTAAGAGCATCTGAGATATTACCAATAAATGCCTTAGTACTTTCAGAAGCAAATGACTTTAAGGCAAAAGCAAAGATAATTGCCCAGAAGAGAATGCCAATATAGTTAGCCTGTGCTAGGGCATTAATAGGATTATCCACAAGCTTGAGGAGAAGGTTACTGATGACTTCAAAGATACCACTAGGTACACTCTCTGCCTTATAGGCTGTTCCTAGGGCGATAGTCTGTGGAAAGAGAAAACTTCCTGCAACGGCTACAAAGGCAGCTAGGAATGTTGAAAGCATATATAAGAAGATAACGGACCCAAAACGACGATCCATCTTGCCAGAGCCATTTACTAATGCCGATGTAACTAAGGCAAAGACTAATATTGGAGCAATACCCCTTAATGCACCAATAAAGATATTACCAATAATTTCTAACTTAAGAACCTTCGGTACAATAAGTGCTAAAAGTAAGCCGATAGCTAAACCACAAATGATTCTCACTACAAGACTTGTTTCATTGTATTTCTTAATAATTTTCATTCATATCCCCCTTATTTTGAATGTAGCCACATACTAACATATATCATATTAACTGACTAGTTCTATTTCGCTATTTTAGACATCAATGATAGAGACTTGTAAATAAGACAAATATGCATGTGAATGACTTTATACATCTGACTCATACTACTCACTACAACTGAAAATAACAGTTGCTTAGATATCAACAATGTAACAAATATCAATGACATCAATAATATAAAAGAAAACACTATCTACACTCTTTAAAGAGAAGATAGTGTTTTGTGCTTTGGAATAAATCTGAATGAGATACAGCATTGACATATTTAATATGATTACTCATTAATGCATGATAATAACATGTAAGCTTATTCAAGAGCATCATTAATCATTTCAGCAGCAGAAGAATATTTCTTTGCCGGGATAAGACCATTGGCAATCGCACGAGCTTCTCTCATAGCAGATTCTGTTTCTGTGTTGTATCTCTGCTGCCGAACTTCAAATGGAAGACCACCTTCCATAAGGGATACATGTAGGAAAATATTAATGGCTTCAGTAATAGACATGCCATATTGACTATATAAGTTTTCAAGTTCAGACTTAAATTCTAAATCAATTCGAATATTAATATTTGTAGTTTTAGACATTGAGATCACCTCTATTGGTAAATGTAATGTAATTGTTAGATAAATGCAATCATTGAAGTTAATATAGTAAAAAGAATAATGAAGAACAAGTCTTTTTCAATAAAGAATGGCAAATAATCAATATCAAATGAAGTAAAATATTGATTTTATTCTGATTGAAGATTAATAAACTCTTATGTATAAATTAAATGAAATACGGCAATTATATAATATGCCGAAAATTAATTAAAAGGAGCGTTGATTAATGGAAACAGTTGTACTTCCTGAAGATCAAAAGATTTTTCCATGCAAGAACTTAAAGAAAGAGGTTTATTACAGTATAAGATTAGTAAGTTAGTTAATATGGGGAAATTGATTAAACTGATTAAGAGTTATTTTGAAAATATAAATTATTGTGGTGAGGAATCTGACTTCTATTATGTGGAGGCATATGCACCTAAGGGAGTTATTTGTTTGCTAAGTGCTGCATCATACTATAATCTCACGACATATATTCCAGATGCTGTTGATGTTGCGATACCAAGAAAGGCAAAGATGTCTACTATACCCGATTGGCCACCAATGAAAGTTCATTATTATACAAATGATAGGCATGATATCGGTGTTATTATGGTTAAAGAAGGTAAAAATGAATTTCAAATTTGTAATATGGAAAAGACTGTGGTAGATATCATATATTACAGGAAGAAGATTAGTATTGAAGAAATGAAGGAAATCATGGTGAATTATTTGCGAAGGAAAGAGAGAAATTTGAATCGTCTTATTCAATATGCGCAACTTATGAAATGTGAAAAGGTAATGAGACAATATTTAGATGTCCTATTATGATTTTAATAAAAGAATAATCTTATCTCAAAGCTGACAATTGTAGTTAATATTCAATTTATTAAACACTTAAGTAAATAAAAAGTGCCTAAAAGTCCTTTATTTAAAGGATAATAGGGCACTTTTCTTTTTATTAAAATGTGGTAATTCGCTACATATAATTAAAAGGGATGCCTCGGCATCCCTTAGTATTGATTAGTCAAATGTGACATATTCATAATCAAGTGGTTTTGTGACTTCGATGTTTTCTGCATGTAGCGTAATGACAGGCATCTGTAATTCAGGATCATAATCACTTGTTGTATGACCTTCAATAATGAGCCATTCATTAGGAATGAACTGGTTAATGATTTCTGGTTCACTTTCTACAAGCATACCAATTAATGAAGTATCCTGTTCACAACATACCATGGCATAACGGCCTAGGATAAAGCCATTCTTTCTCACTTTATCTTTACCTATGAACTTACCTTTAATACGTACTTTCTTATTGGCATAGCGTTCTGGATGTTCCATAACATCATAGCAGAAGATACCAAAATCATGATCAGCAACATCAAATTCATCAGCGTTGTAATCATATGGTAATTCATCCTGCATACTATTATCAATAGAACCATCAGACTTCTCATAGATAATCTGTGCTTGCTGGTTCATGGCTTTGATATTGTTTCTCATGAATGACTTCTTAACACCTTCAATACGATTGAAGATGATTAAGTCTGATTGAGAACAATGCTGGAAGAGATAGGAACGCATATTTGTATTGTTGACAAAGTATGTAAACTTGCTGGCATCAATAGTTGTAAGGATCTGGACGATATCCCATCCCTTAGGGAATGGGGCATTCATGAATGTAGGTACATCCCACATACCATTGTATTCTACTAAAACCTGAGTAGGCTGATATTTTGTCTTAAGATCATGCCAGAAGGATGTGTCTTTAAGTGTTTCAATATCTTCTACTTCAACATAGTCAGTATTGTGTTCTTTAAGCTGTTTAACGTCGTATTCTACTTCACCTTCTTCTGTAACGATAAGAACTGTTCTTTCGTCTTCACAGAAGTTTGTGTTTACAATTGTATCATTCGCAAATGTCGTCTTGCCGCTTTCTAAGAAACCAGTAAATAAATAGATTCTTGTTTCAATATTATCCATAGACTAACCTTTCATTAAATCATAGAGCTTCTTGGCATCCAAGTTCTCACCAATCACAACTAATCGACCACCAACATCAGGTGTTGTTTCTCTAATTTCGCTATCACCAGCAACATAGTCAAATTCATACCACTTATTCTCAGTACCTCTTACAATACCCTTAGCTCTTAAGATATTACCTACAGAATCATCATTTGTAAGAACATCAAGCTTTTCTTTAATTTCTTCAGGTGTGAATGTATGTGCTGTTTCTACACCAATTGACTGGAAGACTTCATCAGCATCATGAGCATCTTCTTCATTATAATAGAGTTTTGTATCGCCATCATCTGTATGTGGATGTGCTTCTCCATCATGGTGATGATGGTGGTGATGATGATGTTCATGCTCATGTTCATCGTGGTCATGATGATGTTCATGATCGTGTTCATCATGATGATGACATTCACAATGTTCATCTTCACATTCGTGATCATGATCATGATGGTGGTGATGATGATGTCCTTCAACAGAATGTTCATGTTCTTTAGCAGCTGCAACTAAAGCTTTTTCAAGTGCTTCTTTATTGTTAGCTGCTTCAAGAATCTGATCACCAGTAATTTCATCCCATGGTGTTGTAATAACTGGGGCATGTTCATTTAATTCTCTAACGATATCAAGATCAGTCGCTAACTTAGCTTCATCAACATCCTGTGTTCTACTTAATACAACAATGGATGCAGAAGCAATCTGGTTATTGAAGAATTCACCAAAGTTCTTATGATACATCTTACATTTCTTGGCATCAACAACAGCCAAGAAGCTATTTAATTCAAGTCTTTCATCATTCACCTTTTCAACAGCATCAATAATATCTGATAACTTACCAACACCACTAGGTTCAATGACAATACGATCAGGATTATACTGATCCAATACCTGCTTTAATGATGCTTCAAAGTCACCCACCAAAGAACAACAAATACATCCCTGGGATAATTCATTAACCTGAATCCCTGCATTTCTCATGAAACCACCATCAATAGAGATTTCACCAAATTCATTTTCAATTAAAACAACCTTTTCATTACCTAAAGATTCTTTCACTAATTTTTTAATTAATGTTGTTTTTCCAGCTCCTAAGAAACCAGAAATAATATCTACTTTTGCCATAAAATTCACTCCTTCAAGTTTTGCACTCTTAATAGACCAGTGCTAATTATATATCTTTATGATTAATATGCAAGTCTTCTACTACTTATACCAAGTGATTCTCTCTTCATCATATTTATCATTTGGATCAAGTGTCATATCACTGTAGCCAAATGGAATAATAGCGAAAGCATGCTTGTTTTCTAGATGCAAGATCTTCTCAACTTTCTCCATCCGTTCCTCTTCCGGTGCAATCCCTAGCCATACACCACCTAGTCCTAGGTCTGTAATAGCCAACAAGATATTCTCTGCAGCTATTGCACTATCAATTTGTGCATAGCTTGGAAATCTTAAGTCATCAGTTCGATAAACTACAACAATAGCAACTGGTGCATGCGCAACACATTTGGCATAGGGTGATGAGTTGGAAAGCTCTTCAAGTATTGCCTTATCTTCCACAACAATAAACTCCCATGGCATTTGATTGCCAGCACTAGGGGCATTCATCGCAGCTTTGAGAATGGTTTTGATCTTCTCTTCTTCAACCGGTTGATCAAGCCATTTTCTAACACTGCGTCTTTTTAATATTGTATCCATTTCAATTCCTCACTTACGCTTCTATTGTAGAGGAAATAACTAAAAATGCAAATGATTTGCATATTAATCAATAAAATAGTGCCCAATATATCCACCACTTCAATACTCACTGTAAAAAGTTTATAAGCCAAAATCGAAGTGCTATAATATAATTCCCGAACAAAAAAACTATATCCCCAACACTTATAAAGTATTCCTATCTACTTTTCTCCTCACACGGTTCCTCAATTATTGATTAAGATTTATAATAGTTTATTACATCAACGTACAGATAGTCTTATGAGGTGAACATGTATATATAATATAAGGATAAAGAGTTTTCTTCTCATGGTTAAGCAAGAAGCGAACTTGGGTTATGATGAAACAATAGTATTGTAAGTAGAAAAGAAAGGAAAAGTACATTATGAATTCACAAACAAATCAAGTGTTCGTTTCACAGAGTGTAAACGGACCATTCGCAATCGATGCAAAGGCTTATCTTACTTCTAAGATGAGAAAAGTCACTTTGAGTGATGAGATTACATCGGAGTCTATTGAATCCCTTATTACTATTTGCGAGCTTCTTATTCAAGAAAGCGAAAGTAGTCCAATTACTCTTTATTTCAATACGCCAGGTGGTAGTGTAAATGCTGCTTATCATCTTATTGATTTCATTGAAAGAGCACCAGTGAAGTTCTTTGGTGTTGTCAGTGAAATCTGTGCAAGTGCAGGATCTCTTGTATTTGCATCCCTACCTGAAGGCCATCGCTTCATCATGCCTCATGGTAAAGTTATGATTCATCAGCCTTCTATCACACCTTATTCAATGATTAATTCGACAAGCATCAAGAGTCTATCTGAGATGATTGGTGACAGTGAACGTATGATTTATCAAGATCTTGCGGAATGGACAAAGCATACGGTTACTGAAATAGAACGAGACTGCGAAAAAGAAACATGGTTGAAAGGACAAGAAGCTATTGACTACGGTATTGCTGATCATCTCTTTAGCTATCGTGCATTAAACGAAGTGATTTCTTTTGAAGAAGACATCATGTTCTAGGAGGAAAAAGAGAATATGGAAAAGATGAGAGTTGGTAAGGATGCTTATATGGGTTTACCTGACAATTTTGGCGGTGTAAATCATATGATCGTGGGAGCACCAGGTTCTGGCAAGACAAGATACTTATTGGAACCAATGCTTCTTCAAATGAATACATATAGTCATTTGATTGTTGATATCAAGGACTCGCTCTATCCAAGACTTCATAAGTCACTTGAGGATATGGCTTATGATTACTATTTATCTGGAAGTAAAATGGATATTTCTAAGCTGAAGTTGTTTACGGAGGAGGATTAAGTGAGATATAGCAAATTACCATTAGATGAATTAATATCATTTTTTCTCAAACAAAAAAGAGAAGGGGAATTTTGGGACTTCAAACAGGAATGGTATGAAAAAACTGAAGATTTGCTAAAGGATATAATTTGCTTCGCTAATACAGTTCATGATGAGGATTGTTTTATAATTTTTGGCATTGCAGATGATTTATCAATAACTGGTATGGCGGGAGAGAGAAAAAAACAAGCAGATATAATAGATACAATTTCTAACTTATCATTCGCTGGAGATAACTTGCCAAGTATATCGCTTGAATCCTTAATTTTTCAAGACGTAGAATTAGATGTTTTGCGAGTCTATAATACAAATAAAACACCCGTATATTTAAAGAAGCAATATGGTAAAATGAGACCGGGATGTATTTATGCAAGAATCGGAGATAAAAATACGCCTGATAATGGAAATGCTGAAATTGGAGTAATAGAAAACTTATGGCGCAAACGTTTTGGACTTACTAAAGCACCACTAGATTATATTTTTGATGAGCTAGTCAATAAGTTGAATTGGGTAAAAAGTGATAATGGCTATTATAATATCTATTTACCCGAGTATACCCTGGAGTGTTCTGAAGAAGATTATGAAGCAGGGCGAAGGACTGATGAATTCTATTCCTATGTTCAGACGAATGAATCAACTTCTTATTACATGATGGATATTAAAGCAAGAGGGACTACGTTAGAAAGCTTTCAAATTGTAATTTTAGACGGAGGAAGGTTGAGTATTCCTGTTCCCGAATGGAGATATGTAAACTTTGATAAATACCATCGAGATGTCATCAAATATAAGTGTGTTGTTAAAGGAAGCCATATAGAACAATTGATGCAGTTTATGTATGATCCGGAAAATCCAGATGAAAGATTAGCTTTTACGAGGAACGAGGAAGTCATACTCTTTTTTGAATCAGAAATTGAAAGAAATAATTTTGAAAATTATATCAAAAGCAATAAGTTGAATTTGAAAAAGCGTATTAATAGTTCAAATGCGTTTGATTATATAAAAACCGAATGTGAAGCGAAAACTAATGCATACAAAAAGAGCATTCGTACAGCAATTGTACTTAAGGATATGCTTGAAGAGTTTAGAGGGATTAATAAAATATCATTTGATAAATGTTAAATCTAGCTAATTAAACATGTAATGCAAATTATATTTAATATAGAAGTTTAACGATTGCCGTTGTTATATTGCTATTAGTAAGATATATTATGTTTTTTATATTGAAGTTTATGAGCAAGATAGATGTATACCAATTCTTAAATGTTCGTAATACAATATGAGTTGTTATAAACACCCAGTAAATGCATATGCATCCTGGGTGTTTATATTTAATACACAAATATCATTTTGCTATATGACTTAACGAGACTTTTTGTTTTGATGAAATATAAATAGAGGATGTCTACGCACTATCAACATTGATAAAAAGTATTCATTCCATTCGTTCATATTTATAGACAGGCGGATGATAATGAATTATTTGTTGATTTACTTTATTATGTTTTCAATGTTTAAAATATATGTTATGTATAAAATACTTTATATTAGTATATATTTAGATATACACTAATATTTACAAAATAAGCACTTATAGAAATATCTTTAATAAATCACAAAGGCATAATAATGTTCCCTATTTTAGGGGTAAAAAGAAAATAGAGCACATTATTATGACCATTGTCGTTACGAAATGAAAGCCTTTACATGATAGTATAAAGGCACAGAAGAGACAAGGGATCTCAAAATAATAACAGGAGGTGAACGTCATGAAAATCGTAGCAGTAGCAGCGTGTACATCAGGAATTGCTCATACGTATATCGCCAAAGAAAAGCTCATCAGAGCCGCAGAAGCATTAGGGCATACAATTCATGTTGAGACACAAGGAACAATCGGTACAGAAGACGCATTAACAGAACAGGAAATAAAGGATGCTGATGTTGTCATTCTTGCAGTGGATATCGCTATTACAGGAATGGAACGCTTTGAAGGAAAGCGTACTGTCAAAGTTCCTACAAGCTTAGTTGTCAAGGCACCTAAGCAGATCATTCAGAAAATCGAATCAGAATTACAAAAATCATAAGTCTTTCATTGTTCAGGGAGGAAAAAGGAAAATGAAAAAAGTCTTATTAGAAGTGAAGCAGCACTTGCTGACAGCAATATCATACATGCTTCCATTAGTTGTTGCTTCAGGTTTACTTATCGCAATTGGAAACCTTATGGGTGGCCAGGTAGTTACTAAGATGTCTCAATTGACTATTCCAAGTGCATTTACTTCACTTGGTGTACTAGGAATGGGACTCTTGCCATCATTCATTGCTGGTTATATTTCTTACTCAATTGCTGACCGTCCTGGTATTGCTCCTGGTTTCTTGATGGGCCAGATTGCTTCATTCTTAGGAGCAGGCTTCTTAGGTGGCATCATCGGTGGCTTCGTATCAGGCTATATCGCTAAGGCAATTATCAAGTATGTAAAGGTTCCAAAGTGGGCAGAAGCACTTATGCCTATGATGATCGTACCAACATTAACAGCAGCAATCGGTGGCTTATTGATGTACTTCGTATTAGGTGGTCCTATTACTTATATTACTGGTGGATTACATGACTTTATTACAGGCTTAGATCAGTCTCAAAAAGCATTATATGGCTTCGTTATTGGTGCAATCGGTTGTATTGACTATGGCGGAGCAATCTCTAAAGTTCCTAACCTTATTTGTGATGGCTTATTGCTTGAAGGCATTACTGGTCCTGAAGGCATCAAGGTATTAGCAGCAATGGTACCACCATTCGGTGTAACATTTGCATTATTAATCTCTAAGGTCATCAAGAAGAGAATCTATACAGATCAGGAAGTTGATGCGATCAAGGTAGCATTCCCAATGGGCGTATGTATGATCTCTGAAGGCGTTATCCCAATTGCTATGAATGATCTTATCCGTACTGTTATTTCAACATCTATCGGCTGTGGAGTATGTGGAATGATCAGCTTTATGTTTGGCAATGGTTCTCCTGTTCCATCAGGTGGTGTATTCGTTATCCCTGCAATGAGCAAGCCATTAGTAGCCGTTGCAGCATTGCTTATCGGCTCATTAGTAACCGGTGTATTGCTTGTCGTATTGAAGAAGAGACTTACTGAAGAAGAAGCTAGAAACAATGTCTTCACTGATGAAGAGGAAGAAGTAGATTTATCAAGCATTCAGTTAAGCTAATAGGGGTGATGATGAGTGTATACTTCAATGAAGGGCATGCTTATGCGTGCAAATGAAGGAAATTATGCAGTCATGGCTATCAACTGTTTCAACATTGAAACATCCAGGGCAGTCATTGATGCAGCTGCATCATTAAGAGCTCCAATCATTATCAACATTGTCCAGGAACATCTTGTCAATCATTGTGACAGTGCGCTCATAGCGCCAATCGTGAAGCATCTAGCACAGCGTGCCAGTGTCGAAGTTGCCTTAAACTTCGACCATGGCGCTGACATTGCTCTTGTCAAGAAGGCACTTCATGACGGCTTCTCAAGCGTCATGATGGATGCATCTCGCTATGATCTTGATCAGAACATTGCCATTACACGCAGCATTGTTGAATTCGCCCAGACATATGGTGCCTCAGTAGAGGGTGAAATCGGATGCATGGGTGCAAATGATGGACATCGTACAGATGATGATATGAAGACACGCCCACAGGAAGCTTTAAGATTCCTAAAAGAAACTGGCGTTGACTGTCTTGCAGTATCTTATGGATCAAGCCATGGCAATTATCCTGAAGGCTATGTACCTAAGTTTGACTTTGAACGGCTCAAGGAAATCAAGGAACTTACACATGCTCCACTCGTATTGCATGGTGGTTCCGGCTCAGGTGATGAGAACATCATCAATTCAGTCAAATATGGTATCAACAAAATCAATGTAGGCTGTGATTTCATGAATGCGAACACAGCAGCAATAAAACAGCATTTAGCAGAGGATCCAGACATCAATTACTGGGTCATGATGAATCAGGTTGAAAAGGAAAGTCAACAGATCGTCAAGCATTATATTGAACTATCAGGTTCAGTCGGAAAATCATTATAAAAGAAGAGGTAGAAGATTATGTTAATGAATATGGCAGATTTGCTTAAAGTCGCAAAGGAAAATAAATTCGCAGTTCCAGCTTTTAATATTGGAAGTGATCAGTTATTAAAGGCTGTCATGAAGAAGGTCAATGAATTACAGTCACCAGTTATTCTTGAAATGAGTCCAGATGAATTCAGATTCGTAGGTTACAGTCAGATTCAGGCAATGATCTATGAAGCAACAAGAACAAATGTCCCAGTAGTCATCCATCTTGATCATGGTGATACATATGAAACGGTTGTAAAGGCAATCCAGGCAGGTATGACATCAGTCATGATTGATGCTTCAAGACTTCCTTATGAAGAAAACGTAGCCATCACAAAGAAAGTCGTAGAAACGGCTCATTTAGCTAATGTCTCAGTTGAATCAGAATTAGGAACTATTGGTACAACTGGCAACTCTATCGAAGGTGGAACACAGGGCGTTATCTATACTGTTCCTGCTGAAGCAAAGCAGTTCATTGAAGATACAGGTATCGATACATTCGCTGTCGCAATTGGTACTGCACACGGCATCTATCCAAGCAACATGAAACCAAAGCTAAGAATTGACATCTTAGATCAGATCACAGAAGAAGTTACTATTCCTCTTGTATTGCATGGCGGTTCTTCAAACAAGGATGAAGAAATTGCTGCAGCAGTAAAGCATGGTATCTCAAAAATCAATATCTCATCAGACATCAAGTCTGTGTTCTATAAGAAGACTCGTGAAGTTCTCAATGCGAACCCTGACTATCGTGAACCTTTGGAAATCTATCCAGAAGGCATGAAGGAATGTGAGCGTGTTGTTGAAGAAAAATGTAGATTATTTGACTCAGTTGGAAAAGCAAGCTTGTATACAAAGTAATCCAAACTGATTATTGATAGCTGAATGGAACAGGGAATAGATTGCTGGAAAGCTCGTACATTTGTTAGTCTCCAAACCAATCTCAATGAAATTCAATCCAGGATTTATTCTCTCTCATTTGGCATATGTGTATGATAGTCTCTATAATTATTTCTGGATGTGAGTTATAATAATCTTCTATTACTTTTAGTATTGTTTTTGAAGGAGTAAGAAATGAAGAAGGATCAATCAGAGTATTATGTTAAGAAAATAATAGAATATTTGCTAGATGGTAAAGTCGTAGCAACCAAGGACATTGCTGATTGTCTTAATTTATCACTTAAAGCAGCCAGAAATAAAATAGAGCTTACAGAAGACTTCTTAGCTGAGAAGAATCTTGGAATGATTGAAAAGAAGCCAAGAGTCGGCATATGGCTTAATGTGTATGAGGACAAGAAAGATGAAGTCGCTAACTTCATCAAGGGAAACAATCTGACGGTTGCGAATGATACAAAGGATCGCGTGATCTTTGTATTGAAGGCATTCTTCAAGTTATTCCCACAGGAAGCTATTTCCATCAGATCCTTATCAGAACAGCTCTACTTATCTACGCCAACAGTACATAAGATCATCAAGAGTGCACAAGAATGGCTGGATGAGTTCAGTATCAAAATAGTCAATGTAAGCGGAAGAGGCTATTTACTGGCATATGAAGAAAATGCATATCGCCTCGCTTTAAAAGAATTTATCTGTAGTTTTAACAAGAATGAAAGCATCGAAGGTCAGGTCAATGAACTCTTTTATGGTATCAATACAGAGCTCATTAAGAGAGTTATCAAGGAAGTTGAAAGTGACTGGAACTACCTTCTTACCGATGATTCATTCTATGAAATATATGTTTACTGTGTTTTAGCTGTTTATCGTTCGAATATTGCACAGCCTAGAAATATAAGTTCTGAGGATATTGAAACGCTTCAGCATTATGCTGAATACCAGTTTGCAGTAGCCATCTTTGCAAAGATTCAGCGTCTTCTCTATATTTCAATATCGGATAATGATACTTATTTCCTAGCTACACAGATCATGTGCTCTCGTTTCATTAATATCAGCAATTCGGAAGATTCCTGGGGAGCAATCCATAAATATGATGAAAAGCTCATTGAGTTTGCCGATATTCTCATTGATACAGTAGGTGGCATTCTCAATGTCGA
The DNA here is from genome assembly GCF_000702165.1 of Sharpea azabuensis DSM 18934. GTDB lineage: Bacteria > Bacillota_I > Bacilli_A > Erysipelotrichales > Coprobacillaceae > Sharpea > Sharpea azabuensis. Next base: position 68,411 of record NZ_JNKU01000005.1, on the reverse strand, counting down.
TTTAAGCAATGACACAAGATTAAGGGAAAGCCTTGTTTTCCATCTTCGTCCTACTATATTCCGACTTCGTTCCGGCACTCCACACGAGAACGCAATGGTTGACTTTATAAAAAGTGAATACAAGAATGTCTTCAGGGCAACACTGTCAGCTGCAATTCTCTTTGAAAAGTATTTCGATATACAAATAACTGAAGACGAGCTTGCTTATGTTGCGCTTTATATTCAGTCAGCGTTAGAAAGAAAGCAGGAAAACTATAAGGCCGTACTGGTATCAAACATGACACGTGGTTACGTAGAACTAGTCAGTTCACGAATCACAAAGAATATTCCTGAAATAGATGAAATAAAGGTTGTTGGTCGACATGATTTTACTCCCAATAAATGCAAGGATGCACAAATAATAATAGCTGACCATCCAATGAACTTGAATGATTCTAGACTGGTCATTATAACAAATCTCCTGAGTGATGAAGGATTGCTTACACTAAGATCGTTCATGGATGATATGAACCTCACAAGAGAAAGCCTTAAGAACACGTTCTCGCCTGTCTGTCATCCTCTATTTGATCCGGAGCTTATTCAACTCAATATACATGCCGAAAACAAGGAAGATCTACTTAGAAAGATGTCCTTGGCATTAGAGAAAAAGGGTTATGTTAAAAAGGAATTCTGTCAGACGGTACTTGATAGAGAAGCCATTACTTCAACATCGATAGGTAATCATATGGCCTTGCCACATGGCGCTGAAAGTGCAGTCAACGAATCCCATGTTGCGATAGTGACTCTGGACGAACCTATTGCCTGGGATGAAGATGAATCTGTTGATATTATTTTTCTGTTAGCCATCAAGCTGACAACACATGAAGAGATACAGAGAATGCAGATATTCTATAAAGAATATATCTCTCTCATTGAAAATGAAGAGAAGGTACAAAAAATCAGAAACACTAAATCTAATTTAGATCTGTATAGATATTTAATTCGTTAGGAGGAAATGGGACATGAAAGTATCGGATGTTTTAGATGAAAGGATCATTGACCTAAATGTTGATGCAAAAGACAAGGATGAAGTCCTTACAATCTTATCAAAGAAACTTAAAGATGCTGGATATATAGATAATGTTGAAACATTCAAAAAGGACATCTACTATCGCGAAAGCCTAGGTGTGACTGGCATTGGCAACTACATTGCCATTCCCCATGGAAAGAGTGATTCGGTCACAAATGTAGGCATCGCCATTGCAAGACTGAATCATGAAATTAAATGGGAAACACTTGACGGTAAAGGTGTAAAATTTGTATTTCTCTTTGCTGTATCCAACAATAATGACTATGCAAGAAATCACATGATGCTTCTTGCGGATATCGCTGGTAAGCTTGGCAATGATGAACTTGTTGAAAAGCTGTTGAATACAACAGATGTAAAAGAACTTAAAGAATTATTTGCATAATCAAATATGATTTCATAGAAAAGAAGCTTAGCTCTAACCTAACAGTTAGATTAAGCTTCTTTTAGTATTTGTTCGTTTGAAAGATATCTCCAATAGCATTGCAATGCAAGATGACAGTTGAAAAATAGCTTTGACTAAAAGTGAAATTTTATGATAATAGCTTTATTGCAGTTGCTATTTAGAAATATCGACGTTTTAAAATGCTTACCCTATTTTTCTAAAATAGGAAACATTGCTATGTTTGTGGAAGCATAGTGATTTATTTGATATATTCAAGATGATAAAATGAAAAACAATAAATAAAAGAGGTGGTAGAATTATGAAGACAATTTATCTTGCTGGAGGATGCTTTTGGGGCGTTCAAAAATACTTTGATCAATTTGATGGCGTTATATCAACTGAAGTAGGTTATGCGAACGGTCCTGAAGAAGCTCCTAGCTATGAAGAAGTATGCCGAAGTAGTGGACATGCTGAGACGGTAAAGGTTGAATATGATGAGTCAAAGATTACACTAACTGAGCTTTTGAAATACTACTTTCTTGTGGTTGATCCAACATCTGTAAATAAACAGGGTAACGATGTTGGTATTCAATACCGTACAGGAATCTACTATACGACTGAGAATCAGCTTCTAGAAGCACAAAAAGTATATCAAGCTGAAGAACAAAATGTTGGCCAAAAACTCAAAGTAGAGCTTGAACCACTTAGAAATTTCTATTCAGCAGAGCAATATCATCAAAAATATCTAAAAAAGAATCCATCCGGCTATTGCCATATTCCTCAAAAAATGTTTAATCTAGGAAAAAGCAACAGTAAATCTAAAAAGGAATCACCAGAAGAATTAGAAGAAAGAATTGGCAAGCTTGCCTATGAAGTCACACAACATTCAGCGACTGAAAGAGCATTTACAGGAAAATATGATCATTTCTTTGAAAAGGGATTATATGTTGATGTGGTAAGTGGAGAACCATTATTTACATCAAAGGATAAGTATGATTCTGGCTGTGGCTGGCCTGCTTTCACAAAGCCTATTAAAGAAGAGACTTTAAAGAACAAGATGGATTTTTCTCATCTTATGATTCGTACAGAAGTAAGAAGTGCAGGAGCCAATTCTCATCTTGGACATGTGTTTAAGGATGGTCCAAAAGATAAAGGTGGGCTCAGATACTGCATTAATTCAGCAGCACTTCGCTTCATTCCCTATGATGATATGGAAAAAGAAGGTTATGGGGAATACAAGAAATACATAGATTAAAATAAATATCACACATGGACAGTCTCAGGACCGTCTTTTTATGTCCATCAATCTACCTATAGGACAATGATGAGTTCATTCTATTTTAGAAAACTGGTAAAGTTACCATTTTTCTAAAATAGAATAAGCCGATATATAAAATCAAAAAAGTACGAAATGAAAATATTCTTTAAAAACACGAAAACCATTGATTATATCAATAATTTTTACATGAATTGTGTTTTTAACTGTAAAACCAATAATATATGCAATGATTATGAATTTACAAAAAAGTACGCCATAAAACAAGAAAAGAAAAAGGCGAAATATATTGATTATGTCAAAATATTTTGCCTTTATGATCTTCATAACTGTAAAACATGAGAGTTATTGAAGAAGTTGTCAATTAAGCATGTTCTAAATCTCTTGTCAGTAATTTTTTGTAACTTGCATCAATGGCCTTTGCACCAAGTGGGGCAGTGATTAAGATGGCAATGACGGAGAAAGAGAGCACAAGTTTACCACATGGCAAGCCCATGGAAAGTGGGACACCACCGATGGCTGCCTGTACAGTTGCCTTTGGAAGTTCGGCAAGTAAGCAGAATAAACGCTCTTTCTTTGTAAGTGTTGTGCCTAGAATACTGATATAGACACCAAGCATTCTAAATGCCAAGCCAATCAATAACATCACAATCATCATGATACCTGCCTGTGAAGCATACTTGATGTCAACACTTGCTCCAACAAGTACGAAGAGGAAGATTTCTGCCGCAACCCATAAACGTGAGAACTTGCCTGTCAGTCTTTTGGCGACTTTTGCATTACGGTTATTGATGGTAAGTCCCATCGCCATTACGGCTAATAAACCAGATATCGCAATCATGCCAGTGAGAATGCCTTCTAAATAATATAGTGCCATACCGATTGCCATAATAATCGTGACTTTTAAGGAATCACGGATATGGAATGTCTTGAAATACCAGCTTAAGACTAGACCAATCATAGCCCCTAATAATGCACCAAGAATAATGGATTCAGGTACTTTCAAGAAGTTAAGAAGAGAAATATTGCCACCTTTCTCCATCCCAATAAGCATTGTGAAAATAACAATATTATAGACATCATCAGCACTCGCTCCAGCTAATATCATTTGTGGAATACCTTTCTTAGTACCCCAGTGCTCTTCAATAAGATAGGACAATCTTGGCACAACAATAGCAGGAGAGACAGCACCCATAACTGCTCCTAAAATCCCTGCTTCAATTAAGCTTACACCTAGCAGTTTTGGGGCAAAGAGTAAGAAGGCAAGGATTTCAAAGGAAGCAGGGACAAAACAAAGCAATACAGCAGGACGACCTATACGCTTTAAATCACCAATATCTAAAGAAAGACCAGCTTTGGCGAGAATGATAATCAAGGCAATCTTTCTTAAAACACTTGATATCGCAAGAATGGATTGATCCAACACATTTAGTCCATGTGGCCCCAAGACAATCCCAGCTACCAACATACCAACAATAGCCGGCAGCCTGATTCTATTGGACACATAACCAAGCATTAGTCCAGCAAAAATAATAATAGATAAACTCAACAACATAAACATTTCCTCCGTGTTAGGGGCAATAAAAAAGCCAATGCCCCTATCAATAAGATAGAAGTCATCAGCTTAATAGCGGTTTCGATTGCTCGCGGGAGACATTCATTCCCTTGTGCTTATTTATATCATATATGATATGATAAGGCAACGAGAATAATAAGAATATAATATTGTATATATCATAAAATATCAGTATAATATTTGTCAAAAGAACGAAAGAAGGATGATTATGGCAATAGTAAAACCATTTAAAGCATTAAGACCAGCTGTACAATATGCAAAGGATGTAGCAGCACTACCTTATGATGTATATGATCGTGAAGAAGCAAAAGCATATGTAAAGGATAAGCCTTTATCCTTCTTGAATATAGATCGACCTGAAACACAATTTGATGATAATCATGATATGTATGGTGATGATGTTTATGATAAGGCAAATGAGATGCTTATAGAAGAAGAGGAAAGAGGCATCTTTGTCCAGGATGAAAAGCCTTATTATTATCTTTATGAACTCACTATGGGTGATCATACACAAACAGGTATTGTTGCATTGAGTGCTGTTGATGATTATCTTAATGATGTATGTAAGAAACATGAATTAACTGTGGCAAAGAAAGAAGCTGATCGTATACATCATGTGGATACAACATCAGCCCAGACAGGACCTATCTTTTTGACATATCGTAGCCAGAAGAGTATTAAAGAGGTTGTCAAAAAAGTCAAAACAGATACACCACTCTATGACTTTATCAGTGATGATGGCATTCATCATCGTGTATGGATTGTTAGTGATGAACAAGATATCAGCATGCTTGAAGAAAATTTCAATCAAGTCCCATGTACTTATATTGCCGATGGGCACCATCGTGCCGCCAGTGCTGTTAAGGTTGCTTTAAAGCGAAGAGAAGAGCATCCAGACTATCAGGGAAATGAAGAATTCAATTATTTCTTATCCGTTCTCTTCCCTGATGATGAACTAGCCATTCTAGATTATAATCGTGTTGTCAAAGACTTAAATGGATTAACTGACGAAGCTTTCTTGCGTAAAGTAGGTGAGAAGTTTGATATTAAGTCATTACCTAAAAAAGATAAACCTAAAAAAAAGGGCGAAATAACTATGTATTTAGATGAAGTCTGGTACAAGCTTAAAGTTAAGAAAGATGTCTTAAAAGCCAAAGCTGCTTCTCCTGTCGATTCACTTGATGTAGCTATCTTACAAGATGAACTCTTAGCCCCAATTCTTGGTATTGGTGATCCTAGAACTGATCAGCGTATTAAGTTTGTCGGAGGAATAAGAGGTATTGATGAACTTGTAAAAGATGTTGAAAAAACTAAAAATGCAGGTGTTGCTTTTGCGATGTATCCAACATCTATTACAGAGCTGCTCAATGTGGCTGACGCACATTTACTCATGCCTCCTAAGTCAACTTGGTTTGAACCAAAGTTAAGAAGTGGTTTATTTATTCATAAAATTGAACGCTAATATAAAGTGACCCATCCCTTTAATGGAATGAGTCACTTTTTGTTTCTATATAGGAGTTGTTGTGAGAATTACCAGATGGCAAGAAGATGCTGAAGAGTAAGACTGACAACAGTGATCCCTGCCCAGCAACATGCCCCAAGTAAGATAGGTTTACCACCAGTCTTAATAAGCTGAATAATGTTGCTTTTAAGACCAATTGCAGCCATTGCCATGACAATTAAGAATTTACTGAGTTCTTTTAAGAAGGCAAAGAGGCTTGAACCTACGCCAAAATGTAAGGCAATAGTGCTAATGATTGCGGCAAGAATAAAGTAAAGAATAAATGTTGGGAAGGCTTGTTTTAAAGAGAACTGGCCTTTGTTTTTGTTTTTCTTCATCTGCATTAGAGCTAATACAAGTGTAATAGGAATAATCGCAAGTGTTCTTGTGAGCTTGACTGTGACAGCTTGATCGAGTGTGCTTGTCCCTAAATGCCACATACTATCCCATGTAGAAGCTGTGGCTGTAACGGAAGATGTGTCATTGACGGCTGTACCGGCAAATAAACCAAAGGCATGTCCTGATGTTGTACTCATGCCGATGAATTTACCCAACATGGGGAAGAACAAGGCAGCAAGGACATTAAAGAAGAAAATAATGGAAATAGCCTGGGCGACTTCATTATCATCAGCATCAATTACCGGTGCTGTTGCAGCAATCGCTGAACCTCCACAAATAGAAGAACCTACCCCAACTAATGTCGTAATACGTGTTGGTATATGCATCGCTTTAGCGAGTATGGCTGCAATAATAAGTGAAGTGGAAATAGTACAGAGAATAATAGGTAAAGATTCCACACCAGTATGTACAATCAACCCTAAATTCATGCCAAACCCAAGTAAGACAACGGCAAGCTGTAAGATATATTTAGAGGTAAAGTTTATACCTGCATTTGTTTCCTCATTGTGATAGAACAACGTAATAATCATCCCCATAATAATCGCTATTACAGCTCCACCAACAATAGGAAACTGCTTTCCCAATAACCATGAAACAATGGATATCACTAAACAAAGAATGATACCTTTAAGATATTTTTGCATAATATGAAAATTCCCCTTTAGTATTCTCGTTGAGTATAAAACAGTATTATGATAATATCCAATTATTAATAAATATGGGTTGATAAATATATTTTATTAAAAAGGGGGGATACATGATTGATACAAGACTCAAGACATTTCTCATGCTTTGTAAGATAAGAAACTATCGTAAGACAGCAGAAGCACTGCATATGACACAGCCTGCTGTCACACAACATATTCATTACCTCGAACAAGCCTATAACTGTAGACTTTTTCACTATGAAAATCGTATTCTCACACTTACTAAGCAAGGAAAAATATTGCAGACATATGCCCAAAACATGTGTTATCAAGAAAAACAACTCCAGCTTAAGCTTCAACAACATGAAGGGAGAACGCTGCGTATCGGTGTTACGAAAACAGTTGGCGGTTTTGAAATCGATGAAAAGATCACCAACTATTTAAAAGTAAAAGGTAATAATATCTGTGTTGTGATGGATAATACGGATCACTTATTACAACTCTTATCCGAAGGAGAACTTGATTTTGCTCTCGTAGAAGGGACTTTTGATCGTAATCAATATGCCAGCAGGACTTATAAGAAAGAAGAGTTTGTCGGGGTATGCCATAAGAGCCATCCTTTCGCTAATAAAATTATCCCTGCCCAAGATATGTTTAAAGAGCACCTTTTTCTGCGTGAAGAAGGATCGGGGACAAGACATATCTTTGAAAGTATTCTCAAAGAATATAATCATGATTTAAATGAATTCAGTGCTGTCACAACAATTAGTGACTTTGGCTTGATGATGCATCTAATCAAAGAGCTAAAAGGTATTACTTTTGCTTATAAATCCGTTCTTAAGCATGATAATGGTCTTTGTAGGTTTCATATTCAAGATTATATTATTTATCATCAGTTCAACTATGTTTATCTCAACAATCCTGTTTCTCTTGAAGCAGTTGATTACTTTGATCAGTTCTAAACTATATAGTAAAGTTGATGTGTTAAGAATTAAGAGAAAAACCGACCAATCCTAAAATAGGAATGATCGGTTTTTGTGCATATGACAAGTATATGAAAATATGATTCACTTTTTTGATATTATTATAACTTATGTTTTAGTCTGTACATGTCACTTTAAGGTTCTTAAAGAAGCCATCAGTTCCAATGTCAACATAGAGTCCAATAGCTCCTCTAGCATTTGCGCCATGTTTAAAACCATTAACTTCTAGCACCTTTTTATGATCTACAAAGAAGATACCCTTATTGTCATGAATCTCTGCTTTAATATGTGACCATTTTTCAAGTGCAATTGTATCTACTGCATTTTCATATCCTTCTATACCAAATTCACGGAAATAGGCAAAGGTATAGCCTGGATAGGAAAAATATTGACAGCCATGTGACTTTCTAACGGGATCTAAGCAATTCATGCCATTAGTAGGACGAATATAGAATGACTCAAATTCACTATCATTTGCGTTAGCACGAAAGACGATGCCGATAAATCCTCTAGCATAATCTGGGGCGTCTTTTGTAAGCTTACTGAGCACATCTACCTCAATTGTACCGTTGTGAAAATCATATAATGTATTTCTAAGATAGGTATTTTCATCAGGTGCTGCCTTGTCTTTTTTGATGACTTCAATACAATCATCAGAATAATTAACTTTTGTGTGAATAGGTTTGAATATTGTTTTGTCCATAAGTTTCCTCCTTATTTATTTTGTTTTTCTTGTATTTGCTGGTGAATATGATGAATACGGTTATACATGCCAGGATGATCGAATTCTATGAATTCGATTATAGGAGCAGGATTGACATCAACAAGCTCATCAGAACTAAGTGTTTTAAAGGTTTGTATCAGTGCTTCACCATAACCTTCCTTGACCGCATTATCATCAGCTTCATATTCTTCTTTTCTTGAGACATAGTTATTGAAGATGCTTAACATACGCATGATTGGCCTAAACAGTGTGACGATGACTTCGCCAAGCAGTAAGATGTTAAGTGTCTTGATATTAAAAGCTTGAAGGAAGTAGATATAGAGTTTGTTAAAGAATGGCAAATGTGTCAGTACAACAATCAATACAATCAGAAGCATAGATATAAATATATAGCGAAGATAGTTATAGATATTCTTTTTGTGTTTGAGATGACCAATCTCATGACTTAAGACAGCTAAGAGTTCATCTTCATCATTTTCATTAATAAAGTTATCCGCAATACCAAACTCCCTATACCATAACATCTTTAATAGAAAGGCATTCTTTCCTGTGGATTTCTTAGATTCATTATAGACTTTAATATGTTTGACTTTCTTCTTTGAATCACGCATGAGATAGATGATTTTATCTTTAAGTTCACCATCTTCTAAGTCAGTAAATTTATATTGTATATTGAGAACAATATAAGATAATCCCATAGCGATAAGCATGACTACACCAATACCGACTGCGAGAATAAGCGTAAAGACAATACTGTTAGTAAGGGTGAAGGAAGTAAGTGCTGTGTGATGAATAAGATGCAGGACAAGTGCTGTTAATGGCAGAACAATCATACACATGATGACAAGATTTGAAACAAAACCTAAGCATTCATCTTTGAAGAAGATGAGAGGGGTCTTTTTGTTTTTGCCATATTTTTCTTCAATCACAAATGTCGCATAATAATCAAAAGGCAGATTCACTATTTCTTCAATAAGCGAAGTAATTAAAAGTGTCACAATAAAGATTAAATAGATATTATTTCTTCCCAGTCTTTCCATAAGAGAATAGAAGGGTGACACAATAATGACAATATCAACAATAAGTGAAAGAAGACTTTGGAAAATACCTGGGAAAAGATAGTCTTTCTTGTAGGCTTTAAATTTTTGAAAACGTTCTTCACTATAAATATCAGAAACTTCTTCTGGTAAAGGAAGCTCACGATGTTTTATGGCGATTGAGCGTAGGATGAAATCGAATATTGTATGAATAACCATGATGGCTATAAGAATAATTTTTAATATCATATAAACCTCCAGCTTATTTATTATAACGAAAATAAAACAAAATGACTATTAAGAAACTGATTTGTGGATGATAAATGTTTATTGGCATGATTAATTTATTAGGAATATCGCTAGATAAATAAGGAATATACTAAAAGATTGTATACAATAATATAAAATTAATAAAATATTTGTAAAAAATTATAATTAAGGTAGACAAATTTATGAAAAACATATAGTATACACTTAAATTATTAAAGGAGGAGTCAATCAATGACTGATCAAAAGAGAGTTTATAATTTTGCGGCAGGTCCTTCAACACTTCCGTTAGAAGTCCTAAAGACAGCCCAGGAACAAATGCTGAACTATAAAGGCTCAGGCATGAGCGTAATGGAGATGAGTCATCGCTCGTCCGCATACCAGGAGATTTTTGATGAAACAAAAGCAACTTTAAAAAGATTATTAAAGATTCCTGATAACTATAAAATCTTACTCTTACATGGTGGTGCTACCCAGCAATTTAGTGCTCTTGCCTTAAACTTAATGCAGACAGGCAAGGCTGATTATATTGTTACAGGTAGTTTCTCAGGCAAAGCGGCTAAAGAAGCAGCTAAGTTTGGGGATGTACATATAGCCTATGATGGTAAAGAGAATAACTATACACATATTCCAACACAGGATGAACTTGATATTAGAGAAGGCGTGGATTATGTGCACTTATGTGAAAACAATACAATCTATGGTACAGAATGGAATTATGTTCCTGACACAAAGGGTGCTCCCCTTGTGGCAGATATGAGTTCGGATATTTTATCACGTCCAGTTGATGTTTCTAAATATGGTGTAATTTATGCCGGTGCGCAGAAGAATATGGGAATTGCTGGTCTTGGTGTTGTGATCATTCGTGAAGATCTCATCAAGCCACATAAAGAAAATATCCCGGTCTTAGCAGAGTATGACACAATGGCAGCTAAGGATTCTATGTATAATACACCACCTGCATATGCCATTTATATGGCAGGCTTAGTTGCGAAGTGGGTTGAAGATCAGGGTGGTCTTGAAGAAATGGCTAAGCGTAATGAAAAGAAAGCAAAACTCTTACAGGATTACTTGGATCAATCGGATTTCTATAACTATCCTACAGAAGCAGGCAGTCGTTCAAGAATGAATGTTGCGTTTACAACACCTTCTAAGGAATTGGATGCTAAATTTGTGAAGGAAAGTATTGCGGCTGGTATGACAAACCTTAAAGGCCATCGTTTGGTTGGGGGTATTCGTGCTTCTATCTATAATGCAATGACTTATGAAGGTGTGGAATACTTAGTGAACTTTATGAAGAAATTCGAAGAGGAGAATAAGTAATGTATAAAATTAAAACAATGAATAAGATTTCTAATGAAGGCTTAAAGCTCTTTGGAGATCTTTATGAAGTGGATGATAAGTTTGAAGATGAGGATGCGATTATTGTCAGGAGCGCTAAGCTTCATGATTATGACCCACCACATAATTTAAAAGCCATTGCAAGAGCAGGGGCAGGGGTTAATAATATCCCAGTTGATGCCTGCAGTGACAAAGGTATTGTAGTATTCAATACACCAGGGGCTAATGCCAATGCTGTTAAAGAGTTAGTATTATGTGGACTCTTCCTTTCATCAAGAAAGGTTGTTGAAGGTATTGAATGGGCAAAAACAATTGAAGATGACGATTTTGGTAAGGCTGTTGAAGCTGGCAAGAAACAGTTTGTCGGACCGGAAATTGATGGTAAGACACTGGGGGTCATTGGCTTAGGTGCAATAGGTGTTGCCGTTGCGAATGCAGCTATCAAGCTTGGCATGCATGTTGTGGGCTATGATCCATACATTTCTGTTAAGGCTGCATGGGGCTTATCTAAGTGGGTTAAACATGCCACAACACCAGAAGAAGTCTATCGTGAAGCTGACTATCTTACAATTCATGTTCCTGCCAACGAAGAAACAAAGAATATGATCAATAAGAAAACCATTGCGTTAATGAAGCGTGATGTCCGTATATTGAATTTCGCAAGAGATGCTTTAGTTAATACCGAAGATATGATTACGGCTCTTAAGAAAGAACAGGTTGCGAAATATGTGACTGATTTTGGTAATAAGGATTTGGTGAATACACCAAATGTCATTGTTATGCCACACTTAGGGGCCTCAACACCAGAATCAGAAGAAAACTGTGCGAGAATGGCAGTTACTGAATTAAAAGATTTCCTAGAAAATGGTAATATTCAGAATTCTGTCAATATGCCTACAGTTGTGGAAGCACGTGCGACAAATTATCGTGTCTGCATTATCCACAAGAATATTCCAAATATGTTGGCAGTGTTCGCTAATGCTTTTGCAAAAAAAGGCATGAACATCGAAAATATGGTCAATAAGGCTCGAGGAGATATCGCTTATACAATCATTGATACAAATGATCTGAGTGAAGATATCACAAAAGTCATTGAGAAGCATGATGGTGTTATTCGTGCACGCGTCATTGCCAAAGCGGTTTTCTAATTTCCGAAAACTTCCTAAATCCTTTGAAAAAAGTTCCCTCATAGCCGCAAGTGGGACTTTTTTCATTTTTATGTGGTATAATGTCTTTAGAAAAGTGTGAAAGAAGGGATGCTTATGTTGAATGATCATGCAAAGTTAGTCACAACGCTCAATAAAGAAGTAGAATGCTTTGATGCCAAGAACAAGAAATACAAATTACTTATTACAGTTGAATTTGAAGATTATGATCCAATTCAGTTCTCCTATTCCTTGTTGGATCAATGGATTAAAAAGACAATTGATCGTAAAGCTATCTTTCCAGAAGAAGTTGCCAAGATGGTTTATGAAAAAATGTATGTCCTTACAAAAGAAGAAGGTCATGACTGTTCTTATACTGTAACGACGACAACTGTCAAACATGCTGAGAACCTTAATGTCAAAGTTTCTATGACACATACTCCAGGACAATAGAATAAATTATGGGATAGTAATGTCTATCCCATTTTTTGCATAAATATGAAATTCGGATTTTCTTAGATTTCACTCAAGCCTTTGCAAAGTAATAAAGAAAGTATCCTAATACTATAATTGTACTAGGCTCCAACTACAACACAAAATAGAAAAGAACATTTTTGATGCACAAAGATAACAATGTGAATAAGAGATATCAACATTCTTGAGAAAGCAGTGTGCATTGAGCATGTTTATATGCTGAATGAAGCTTGCTAAAATAATACTTACATCTTTGTGAGAATGTCTTTTCTTTAAGATAAAAGCTTATAAATCATTTTTGAAAGATTAGATTCAAGGATTGAAATAAAACTTTTTACTATAGTGAATATAATAAAGACATCATTGAGAAAACATGAAAGTGATCAGCAATCAATATACGCTGAAGATTATTATAAATAAAAAGAGGGTTGAGTGAGCATAGTTCATGAATTTTTGCATAAAAAACCCTCAGCTATTATAAGTGCTGAGGGTTTTCTTAGTCTAAAGGCTTCTGATAGAATTTGCCTTTGACAGATGTTGATCTGAGGACATTGATAAAAGCATGGGGGTCATGCATATGCACAATGTCGGCTACCAGGTTGACTTCATCGGCTGAGACAACGGTATATAACATACAGCGAGGTGCTTTGTCATAAACACCTTCGCCCATAAACTTCGTGATACCATGATGGGTAGTGTTCAGGATATCGTCTTCAATAGCATCAGCGTAGTTTGTGATGATCAACATTGTAACTTTCTGATTGCTTTTATGGAATGTAGAGATTGTCTGGGTAGAGACAAACTGGAATATAATAGAATAGAGAGAAGCTTTAAAGCCAAATAACATTCCACTTGTGAGCAGGATTGCAGAATTGAATAAGAGAATAATGTTCCAAGAAGAAATATTAAAGCGGCGATTAAGGTACACGGCTATGAAATCTGTACCACCGCTGCTCGCATTCCCATATAGCGCTATGACAATTGCAATACCATTCAACAAGCCACCAAATAAAGCAACCAATAAGGGGTCACTGGTGATTGTATATGCTGGAATAACATCGACTAAGAGAGAGTTTAAAACAATCATGACTACTGAGTAGAACGTAAAACGTTTTGATATCATCTTGAAACCAATTATTGCAGGTATTGCATTCAAGATAATATTAATTAAAGAATAGGGTAAAGTTAAATTAAAGAAACGAAGAAAGATACGTTGTACTAGTAATGATAATCCAGTAATACCACCAGGAAGTAATCCTCCTGAATGTACAAATGTCTTAATATTAATAGACATGATTAGGGAAGCTATCGCTACTAAGATTATTGTACGAATGGTCTTTACTTTTCGATTAGTGGATTGATCGATTGTTTTGAAGATGTTGTTATGCATATAAACCACCCAAATGAGCATTCTACTATTGTACAAAAGAAAATACAATTCTTTTTTCTCTTTTTGAACGAAAAATACATATTTACTGAATATTCACGTAAAAAGCCCATTTTCTCCTTCTTTACTATGATATTAACATGAAAACTCTTATAAACATAGCTTATTAAACATGAATTTTGTTTATTTAACATAAGCCTTTTATGATGAAACCATGTGAATACATAAGTAATCTTTGTAATAAACAATTCTCTCGTTTATATTTCTAATACAAATGCTACAAAGTAAAGCGAATTAAATACTGGTAGTCTTTACTACTAAGCATGTGAATCTAAAGAAATTCAATTAATGAAGAAATAATGAAAATGTAATGACAAAACATTATAAATAAAAGAGATGCGTAAATATTGAAAAAACAACATTAACTTTAAGAGTCAATCCAGCGGTTAAGGAACGAGCAGAAAAAGTTTTATCACAATTAGGTATTCCTATGTCAACAGCTATTAATATGTATTTAAGTCAGACATCTCTTTCTGATGGAATTTCGTTTTCTATTTCTTTACCAAAAACACCAGCATCTATGAATGCTGATCTTATGATACTAGAAGAATTCTATCAAAAATTAGAAAAAGGCTATGACGATATAGCGGCGGGAAGCGTACCGAATGCCGCTAAAGCTTTTTTGAATTCAAAGAAAATCATTGAAATTAATACTTAGAATAGAAGAAAGAATCGATATAATATATTGAACAGGAGTGCTTTATCCTGTTTTTTACGTAAAATTTAAAAGCTAACAGTCTATTTCTCTTATTTCATGCTAATGAAAGTGATGATCTATATTATTTTTCTTTCAATTAACACTTCCTTTACAATTATTCTTTCTTCTTAACAATCTTTAGAGAACCTTTATTGAATCAATACATAAATAGGATTTTTACATAATTGTACATATCCTAAGATATACGTGTCTAAAAGAGACAAGGAGGAATATTCAATGAAAAAGGTCGTCTCTATATTTGTGGCAATGCTTATGGCATTCACACTTGCAGGATGTGGAGGAGGAAGCACATCTACAAAATCTAATGAAGGTGATTTAAGCGGTAAGATCTCATTAAATGGATCTACTTCAATGCAGAAGTTTGTAACAGCACTTGGTGAAAGTTTCAAAGAAAAATATCCAAATGTCAATGTTGAAGCTCAGTTCACTGGTTCTTCAGCTGGTATTGCAGCTTTACAGAAGGGTACTTGTGATATCGCTGATAGTTCAAGAGCTTTATCTGATGATGAAAAGAATAGTGGCTTAATTGAAAATGTTGTGGCTATTGATGGTATTGCAGTTTCTATTAATAAAGCTAACAAAGTTAAATCTCTTAAAAAACAGCAATTAGCTGATATTTATACAGGTAAGATCACGAACTGGAAAGATGTTGGTGGTGCTGATGAACAGATCGTTGTCATTGGTCGTGAAGCTGCTTCAGGTACACGTAGTGCCTTTGAAGAATTATTAAAAATTGAAAACCAGTGTAAATATGCTCAGGAACTTGATAACACAGGTGCCGTTGTTGCCAAGTGTGCAGCAACTACAGGTGCTATTGGTTATGTATCACTTGATGCTGTAGATAACTCTATCAATACAATGGAACTTGATGGTGCTAAAGCTACAGTCGCGAATATCAAAGCAGGTAAATATCCATTACAGCGTCCATTCGTTATGGCTACTAAAGGTAAGATTTCAAAACAGAATAAAAAAGTTCAGGCATTATTCAATTACATTAATAGTGATGCAGGCCAGGCCATCATTAAAAAAGTTGGTTTAATCTCTGCAAAATAAATATGAAATATTCAATTGTCGGTAGTAATAAAACAACGACAAGAGAAGAGAAAGCAGCGGCATACATCTTCATCGCGTGTGCCGCTCTTTCTATAATCGCTGTTGTTTCCATTACTGCTTATATGATTATCTCCGGTACTCCAGCAATCTTTAAAGTTGGTCTCGTTGATATTCTCTTTTCAACAGTCTGGCAGCCAACTGCTGGTAAGTTCGGGATTCTCTATATTATTCTTACTTCTATTATTGGTACATTCTTTGCGGTTTTATTAGCCGTGCCTATTGGCTTATTAACAGCCGTTGCCTTAAGTGAACTTGTGAATGAGAAATTTAAGAAAGTTCTTAAAAGTGCGATTGAAATGCTGGCAGGTATTCCATCAGTTGTCTATGGCTTGCTTGGTATCCTTATTATCAACCCTGCGATGTATGCTTTGGAGAGATCCATCTATGCTGGCAATCCACATCACCAGATGACAGGTGGCGCCAATCTTATTGCTACCATTCTCGTCTTAGTGATCATGATTCTGCCAACATTGGTCAATGTTTCAGAAACAGCCCTTGAAACAGTTCCTCAGCATTTACGCTTATCTTCATTAGCACTAGGGGCAACAAAGATTCAAACAATCTTTAAGGTTGTCATTCCGGCAGCTAAGAATGGTATCTTCTCAGCAATTGTCTTAGGTGTTGGTCGTGCAATCGGTGAAGCTATGGCTATCTTGCTTGTTGCTGGTAATGCCGTTAAAGCACCTTGGCCATTCAACTCGGTTCGTTTCTTAACAACCGCAATCGTCAGTGAAATGGGCTACTCACAGGGCTTGCATCGACAAGTGCTCTTTACGATTGGCTTAGTACTCTTTGTATTTATTATGGTTATCAATATTATCTTGTCACGTATATTGAAGAAAGGAGAAGAAGATGACTAGTATTACTGCAAAAAAGACTCGTATTTCTGACAATATCTTGCTTGCTCTTATTGGCATATGTACATTCTTCTCAGCAGCCCTTATTGTTGTCATTATTGTCTATGTCTTTTCTAAGGGCATTCCTTTCTTCAAATTTAAAGATCTCATTTCCCCTCAATCAGCACTTACTAACCCAAATGGCTTATTAGGGAATATTATTAATACGCTCTATATTATCTTGGGTACATTGCTTCTTGCTTGTCCAATTGGTATTGGTGGAGCTATTTATTTGAATGAATATGCTAAAAATAAGAAGTTCGTTGAAGCTGTTAGCTTTGCGACTGAAGTTTTATCCGGTATTCCGTCGATTATCTTTGGTTTGTTTGGGATGATCTTCTTTGGTGAATTGCTTGGCTTTAAGTATTCTATTTTAACAGGTTGTTTCACTCTGACATTATTGATTCTCCCTATTATTATTAGAAGCACACAGACAGCATTGGCTTCAGTACCTGAAAGCTACCGTGAAGCAGCAAGAGGCCTTGGTGCAACAAAGTGGTATATGATTCATACAGTCATTTTGCCAAGCTGTTTGCCAGGTATTTTAACTGGTGTCATTCTGGCGATGGGACGTATTATTGCCGAATCAGCTGCATTGCTCTTTACTGCCGGTTCTGCCTATTTAATGCCAAGAGATTTCTTCTCGCATTTCTTGGAAAGTGGTGGCACATTAACGATTCAGCTTTATATCGCTATGACAAATGCCCAGTATGGTCAGGCTTTTGTGATTGGGATGATCTTGATTGTCTTAATCTTCCTGATGAATGCTTTAGCAAAATGGATCACTAAGCATTTCGACGTAAATACAAAGGAGTAGTTTTAATATGAGTAAAATATCAGTACAGCATTTGAATCTCTGGTATGGAGAGAAGCATGCTTTAAAAGATACAAACCTGGAAATTGAAGAAAACAAAATAACAGCCTTCATTGGTCCTTCAGGATGTGGTAAGTCAACATTCTTAAAGACCCTTAATAGAATGCAGGATTATGTCAAAGGGGTAAGAATTGAAGGTCTCGTATCTCTTGATGGCGAAGATATCTTTGGCAAGGGTGTTGATCCAACACTGTTAAGAAAAAAGGTTGGGATGGTTTTCCAGCAGCCTAACCCATTCCCTATGAGTGTCTATGACAATGTTGCTTATGGACCAAGAATTCATGGCATTAAGAATAAAAAGAAGCTTGATGAGATTGTTGAAAAGAGCTTAAAGAGTGCAGCACTCTATGATGAAATCAAGGATCGTCTTCATTCATCAGCTTTAGGCTTATCCGGAGGACAGCAGCAGCGTCTTTGTATTGCCCGTACACTTGCGGTTGAACCAGAAGTTATTCTTCTTGATGAACCAACAAGTGCCCTTGATCCTATTTCAACAAGTAAGATTGAAGACTTGCTTATGGAATTAAAGGATAAGTATACGATTGTTATTGTTACACACAATATGCAGCAGGCAAGTCGTATTGCTGATAAAACAGCATTCTTCTTACATGGGGAAATTATTGAATATGGTGATACAGAAAAGATCTTCTCATTCCCAGAAGATAAACGTACAGAAGACTATATCACAGGAAGGTTCGGATAAACTATGCGTGAACAATATAATGAAGATTTAAAGAAATTAAATGATATGCTTGTAGAAATGGGTAATCTTGTGGAAATTTCTCTTGAAAAAAGCAAGAAGGCCTTCAAAGAACAGGATAAGACTTTAGCTGAAGATATTGTCAGAGGCGATCAAAGTATCAATAATCTTGAACATGATATTGAGGCATTATGTTTTAAGCTGATGTTAAGACAACAGCCTGTTGCAACAGACTTAAGAGTCATTGCCACAGCCTTAAAAGTTGTCACTGACCTAGAAAGAATTGGCGATCAGGCTGCTGATATTAGTGAAATGTCTTTATCCTTCAATGGTAAATATCCCTATAAGACAGTTGAACATATTCCTACAATGATGAAAGTCTGTCGTGAAATGGTTCATGAAGCTATTCGTGCTTATGTCACAAAAGATCTTGAAAGAGGCAAGCGTGCTGATGCAATGGATGATCAGGTTGATGTGCTCTTTAGTGAGGTAAAGGCAGAGATTGTTGAAATCTTAAAAGAAGGTAAAGAGAATATTGATGACTGTTTGAATTATCTGATTATTGCAAAGTATTTAGAACGTATTGGTGATCATGCGACGAATATTTATGAATGGTTAGAATTCTTAATGACAGGTGAACTTGAGAATACGCAGTAGAAAAGAATTGTTAATTTCTTAACCTGTTCTTAACATATATCCCTAACAATAGTGCTAAAATAGTCATCAAGGAGGCAGTAATTATGAATGAACGTATATATGTGGTAGAAGATGATGAGAATATCCAGGAAATCATCAAATTAGCCTTAGAAAGCAATGGCTATGAAATCAGACAATTTGATAATGCAATTGACGCCATCGTGGCCATTCATGATGACACGCCTGACATGGCTATTTTCGACATAATGTTACCGGAGCTTGATGGCATTTCTGCCATTAAAAAAATCAGAGAAACAAATACAACCCTACCAATCATGGTCTTATCGGCTAAAGATAGAGAAATTGATAAAGTCAAAGGACTAGATAGTGGTTGTGATGACTATATGACAAAACCCTTTGGGGTCCTTGAGCTTTCGGCTAGAGTACGTTCACTGCTAAGACGTACGAAGAAAGAAGAAAAGCTGATTAAAACAGCTGACCTCTCTGTAGATAAGTCAAAACATGTTATTAAGAAGAATGGTGAACAGCTCGAATTAACACATAAAGAATATCAATTACTTGTCTATTTAATTGATAACAGAGAAAGAGTTGTGGAAAGAGAAGAACTTCTCAATAATATCTGGGGCTATGATTTCATGGGCGAAAGTAGAGCACTGGATGTCCATATTCGTTCATTAAGAAGTAAGCTAGGTGATGATGGTAGTCATTATATTAAGACTATTCGTTCTGTTGGCTACCGCTTTGTAGGGGACCAAAATGTATAAAAGTATATTGCGCTATTTCATAACAGTCACACTCATCAGCATGGTCATTACGCTAGGTTTAAGCTTTGCCTTGATTTCTAGTTCAATGCTCAGTAATACAGAAAAGGAAATGGGCTACTCAGTACGCTTAATTTCGCATTCAATTGATTATAAAGGAAATTTGATAAGTCAGATTGAAGAACTTGCCCCTTTTGCCTATTCTGACCATACGCGAATATCCATTATTGACAAGAATGGAACGGTTTTGGCTGACACTTACAAGAATTTTATTGCAGAAAATCATTTACATCGTGAAGAAGTACAGGAAGCTCTTCATCATAAAGATCATTATGGCTATGCAATCCGTAAGAGTGATACAACAAGAGAAATGATGCTCTATGTTGCTTATTTTAATGGCAATCAGGTTATAAGACTTTCCATGCCTTATCACTCTGTCTTTGAGTATGCGTCCGTTATTGCCCCGGCAATACTCATCTCGGCGATTATTTCCTTTGTGATATCATTCATCATGTCAAGAAAGCTTGCTAGACATGTCACCAAGCCTTTGGATGAACTTGTTGATGCCCTCAACAATATGACGGATGATTTCCGTTTTAAGCTCAAGGAATATGATTATGAAGAAGTTGAGACAATCACAAGTACACTTGAGAACTTAACTCATCGTTTACGTAAGTCAATGCGTGAAACTGCATTTGAACGTGATAAGCAGGATGAAATCATAAGTCAGATGCGTGAAGGCTTCCTCCTTCTTGATGAAAAAGGATGTATTCTCACTATCAATAAAGCAGCTAAAGAAATACTAGGTGGGCTTGAAGAGAAGCAGTCCTTTATTGAACATGTGACTCATCACGAACTCCTAGATGCTTTAAAGAGTGAAGAAAAGCATTTGCATGTTGAAATGCCTATTGGTGATTATTATTATCGTTGTTATATTTCTAATTTACCATTTGGTAAAGCACTCTTCTTTGTCGATATTACAATGCTGCATAATGCGACAAAGATGCGTGAAGACTTCTTCTCGTCTGTATCCCATGAACTTAAGACGCCTATTACTTCAATTAGAGGCTATACAGAATTGCTTTCTGCCGGGGTGATTACAGATGAAGATAAACAAAAAGAAGTCCTCAATAAGATTCTCGATCAGGTGAGAAATATGAGCAATCTCATTAGTGATATTCTCATGTTATCAAGACTTGATAGCCGGGATCTGCTTGTTGAAGAAGTTCCTTTGCATATCAAGACGACAGTGGAGAATGTTCTTGAGAATTATGATGCAAGTATCATGAAGAAAAATATTCATGTTCATACTGATCTAGAGGATGTTATCTATATTGGTAATGACCAGCAGCTACAAACACTTATTTCTAATCTTGTCAGCAATGCCATTAAGTATAATAAGGAAAATGGTGATTTAATGATCAAGCTTCATGAAGCTAATGATCAAATGGTACTCGTTGTTTCAGATACTGGTATTGGTATACCTAGTGCTGATCAGGCACGTGTTTTTGAACGTTTCTATCGTGTTGATAAAGGGCGCTCAAGAGCGCTTGGTGGAACAGGGCTGGGTCTTGCCATAGTGAAGCATATTGTATCCTACTATGATGGTAAGATTCAGTTACAGTCACAACTTGATGTTGGAACACAAATTACTATTTCATTACCTATGAAGAAAGTAGACTAAGGTTTACTTTCTTTTTTGCATTGACAAATCATCCATTGAAAAAAGGATGTCTTGTGACATCCCTATTCTCCATTCTTTCCAACAAGATAATTAATGAATTGCTGGGCTGTTCGGCCGGAGAATCCACCGTGAGCAATTTCCCATTTATTAGCTTCTAGTTCAAGCTCTTTTTCATTTAAAGTGATTTCTGGATACTTTTGAGCAAGTGTCTTAACGATGTTGTTATATTCCTTCTTATTTGGCTTGAAGTAACCAATGGAACAGCCAAAACGCGCTGCTAGGGAGAGCTTCTCCTGTACGGTATCATTTCTATGTAAATCATCATCTTCGCTTTCCTGATTACGGTCGTTCCAGCTTTCACGCACTAAATGACGACGATTACTTGTAGCATAGATCAAAACATTATCAGGCTTTGTTTCAAGACCACCTTCAATAACCGCTTTGAGATATTTGTATTCATATTCACCTTCATCAAAAGAAAGATCATCCATAAAGATAATAAAACGATAATTTCTATTCTTGATTTCATTAATGACTTTAGAAAGATGTACAAAGTCCTGTTTATAGACCTCAATCATACGTAAGCCACGATCATAATATTCATTCATAATTGCTTTGACAGAAGTGGATTTACCCGTTCCAGCATCACCATATAAGAGAACGTTATTCGCAAGTCGACCTTCAATGAAGGCTTCAGTATTTTCGACAAGCTTTTTCTTCTGAATTTCATAACCTACTAAATCATCAAGAACCATAGTACCAGTAGCTGTAATTGGCTCTAGTACGGAAGAACTTCCTTCTTTTATACGTACTCTAAATGCTTTATTCAAGCCAAGCTTACCAACACCATAATCTTTATAGAATGTTGTTAAAACGTGATAGAGTTCATCATCAGTTGTTGTTTGTTCAATTTGTGTGGAAAGGGCAATCACCTTTTCACTCACAGATTTATTGAAGATGCGTTCCTTTTTTGTAAGGGCATCATAATGTTCAATAATCGTAAAACAATTCAAATCTAAAGCTTCTTCTAATCTTGAAAAATCATAATCAAAAAGCTCTTTGAAGATATGTAAATCATTCTTCGCAAAGAGATTTACTGAACCTTCATTAGCGCCAACTTTCTCACTAACTAAAGAGAAAGGAACTTCTGTGCTTGCTAGTAAGTAGGCTAGATAGTTATGCCAGAGGTTATGGTTAAAACCATATTTTGTCGATAACTCCAGCAAGCGATTGATTTCATCAAGAATACGTCCACGTAGATCTTCTTTCTCATAATGTCCCTGATCAAACTCATGGCAGATATCTGCAAGTCGATAAAGAATACTTTGTTTATCTATTGAGCGATAGACAATGAGCTTTGATGTTAGTCGATACATAATGATTCCTTCTTTCTTTTTTTACTATTTTATAGATTTCATCATTATTTGTCTAGAAAACAATTATAGATCATGGATTGTTTGAATTTACTAAATACTTTCATGTTTATTGGATAATCATATTGAAAATAAGTTGTCTTTATGGCATTTGATAGGACAAGTGACATTAATGGTGCTAGAATAAGCAGCAGGAGGATTATTTTATGGCTTGTACAACAATTTTAGTAGGAAAAAAAGCATCTTATGACGGCTCAACAATGATTGCCCGTAATGATGATGCATCAGCTGGTAAATTCGCTGCCAAGAAGTTTGCAGTCGTTGAAAGCAAAGACCAGCCAAGAGATTATAAATCAGTAATATCAGGTGTTGAAATTAAACTTCCTGATAACCCAATGCGCTATACTGCCATGCCAAATGCCTTAAAAGGTGAGGGAATCTGGGCAGCATGTGGTGTCAATGAAGCAAATGTCGGGATGAGTGCAACGGAAACCATTACTTCGAACGCCCTTGTTTTAGGTGCAGACCCACTTGTTGAAAAAGGAATTGGTGAAGAAGATATCGTTGTTCTCACATTACCTTATATTCATAGCGCTCGAGAAGGTGTTGAACGCTTAGGAAGCTTGCTGGAACAATATGGCACATATGAAATGAATGGAATCGGTTTTAGTGATAAGAATGAAATCTGGTGGCTTGAAACAATTGGTGGACATCACTGGATTGCGAAACGTGTCCCTGATGATGAATATGTCATTATGCCAAACCAACAAGGCATTAGTGAATTTGATTTAGAAGACGCTCTGACTTCACAAAAAGAATATATGTGTTCTAAAGATATGCAGACATTCATTGAAAAGAATCACTTGAATCTTAATATGGGTGATCGCTTTAATGCTCGTTTTGTCTTTGGTTCCCATGATGATAGTGATCATACTTATAACACACCAAGATCATGGGCATTACTGCGCTATTTTAACCCACGTACATATGACTGGGATAATGAATTAAGACCAGAAGATGATGACTTACCATGGTCATTAGTGCCAGAAAGAAAGATTACTGTTGAAGACGTCAAATGGGCATTAAGCAACCATTATCAGGGAACACCTTATGATCCTTATGGAAAAGGAGAAAACAAGGAATGTAAATATCGTCCTATTGGTATCAATAGAACAGATTTCTTAGGTTTAATTCAAATTCGTGATTATGTACCTGAAGAAATCAGTGCCATTGAATGGATGACATTTGGTTCGAATGTTTTCAATACATTCCTGCCTCTTTATGCCAATACTTCAAAAGCGCCTGATTATGTGGCTAATACAACAGCCCTTGTTGATACAAATAATTTCTATTGGGCTAATCGCTTAATTGGGGCATTAGCTGATGCACATTTCAATACCACAGAGATTCATATTGAACGTTATCAGAATAAAGTTGCTGCCTCTTCACATGCATTAATCAATAAATATGATGATTTATTTGTTGAAAAGAAAGACTTAGCTGTCATTGAAGAAGCAAATGAAGCCTTGACAAATATGGTTCATAAAGAAACTGATGACTGCCTCAATAAAGTTCTTTATACATCAAGCAATGGTATGAAGAATGCCTTCAGTCGCTCTGATGCCTAAATTCTTCATATTTACAACAGGCCAATCTTTTAGTATTCTTTATGTATGAGGGAAAAATCTATGGATACAAATCAAATTGTAGATACAAATGCATACTATAAAGAACATGCAGAAGAATATATTAAAGCTACTGAAAATATCGATATGAGCAGGGAACATGAAATGTTTGAAAGACATCTAGGAGAAGGACAACAATTCATCCTTGATGTTGGCTGCGGAAGTGGACGTGATGCACGCTATTTTAAAAGTCAGGGTCACCATGTCATTGCCATTGATCCTAATGTGGAATTTGTCGAACATGCGCGTAACTTTCAAATTGATGCCTATCAAAGTGATGTCGCACATATCGAATTTCTTGACATGTTTGATGGCATATGGGCATGTGCCGTACTTTTGCATTATCGCAAGAAAGAACTCGCGGCTGCTTTTTCGAAGCTCTATAATGCCCTTAAGGAAGGTGGCATATTATATTGTTCTTTTAAGTATGGGGATAAGGAAGAAGATCGCAATGGCCGCCATTACTCAGATATTACTGATGAGAGTATAAAAGAGTATATTGGTGATTTTAAGATGATTGATGTCATGATTACGGATGATCGATCAAATAGAAACGTGAGATGGCTAAATGTCATTTTAAAGAAGTAGCTTTGGCTACTTCTTTTTAGGTAAAAACCCATAGTTTAATACTATGGGCTAGAGATTTAGTATTTCATCTTTGATTTTGACAAACTTGCCATTGTTGACTTGATAGGTGATTTGATGATTCTTCTTATCAATGAATTCTATGGAAGTAACTTTGTCCTTCGAGACATCTGTAATATAGTGGCCATCATGGGAATAAAGGGCATCAGTAAGATAGCCCCCTTCGTTATAGATGAAAGCTTCAGGCCCATTACAATAAGAACGCACAACAACAAACTTCTGACCATAGGAAACACCCATCTGGTCATGCATGGGAATCTTAACAACGACACGATCATCTCTTTGAATAAAGAGATGGGAAATATCACTTTCTACTTTCGTAATCATATTTTATTACACCTCTCTTCATGTATTATTGTAGAGGAAAGATAGATGTCTTGCAGGAAAATAGGCTGTTTAAATCCCATATATGGGATCATATTTCGATTAAGAAAAAATAGGGTGTTGTAGAGTGAAGATTGTTCAGTTAATATACTAATAGAATTAGGAGTGATTAGATGTTACAGAGTGAGAAAGTAAAGGCTAACCAGCGGGAAGTAATTGAGCTCTATCATAGCTGCTTTCCTCCTGAAGAAAAGTTTCCCTTTGATCAATTAATGAATTTAAGTGCAAGAAGGGATGTTGAATTTTTGGCATATTATGATCATCAGATGTTTGTCGGCTTTACTTTTAGTATTATTGGTCCACAAAGTGTTTTTGTGCTATATTTTGCGGTTAATCAGAAACTCAGGAATAAGGGTTATGGATCGGAAATATTGAAGCTATTGAAAGAAAGATACGAAAAAGCCATCAATTTGAACATTGAGGCACTTGACCCCTCTAGCAGCAATATCAATGAACGCTTGAGACGCTATGTGTTTTATAAGAAGAATGGCTTTATGAATACACATTATAAATTATTGCTAGCACATGGTGAATATGCCATCCTCTCAACCCCAGGATTTGATATGGAAAGCTATAAAAAGACAATCCAAATACTGGATAAACAATTACCAGAGATAAAGTAGGTGTTAGGATGATTAGAGAAGTACGTTTAGAAGATGCAAAGAGGCTTGTAGAAATCTATGATTATTATGTGACTTCCACGGCAATTACCTTTGAATATGCAACCCCAAGTATTGAAGAATTTACAAACCGTATTCAACATACATTAGAGCACTATCCCTATATCGTATATGAAGATAAGGGGGTTGTGCTTGGTTATGGCTATGTTGGCCCTCTCAAAGGGCGTGCAGCCTATGACTGGTCTGTTGAAACTTCCATCTATGTTGATCACAATGCGAAAAAGATGGGAATCGGAAGAAAAATCTATGAAGCACTAGAAGAGATATGCGCAAAGATGCATATAACGAATATGTATGCTTGTATTTCTGCTCCAAAAGATGGCAATGATCCCTATCTTGATACAAACAGTATGGACTTTCATGCCCATATGGGATACAAAGAGATTGCACGTTTTCATACATGTGGATATAAATTTGATCGTTGGTATGACATGGTTTGGTATGAAAAGATAATTGGTGAACACCAAATTCCAATGCCATCAATTATTAATTATCAAGATATGAAAAAGGCCTGATGATGAGCTGCCCTCAATATCAGACCTTTTTTGAATTCTATTCTAATGTAAGCAGTAGTCCCATTTTAAACTGACTTGTTGCTTTTACGGCATGTTTACCACCACGGGCAAAGTGGAAGTTTTCGCCTGCCTTAATGACATGGTCAACGCCTTCATAAGTAATGACAGCTTCACCATCCAAGGCAAAGATAATAGCTTCTCCAGGTGCAGCATGTTCACTAAGACCAGTTCCTTTATCAAAGCTCATTACAACAAATTTCATACTGTCATTATTGACAATATCCATGTTGACAATACGACCTTCCTGATATGGGAGAAGATCAGCTAATTTGAAAACTTCTCCTGCTTTTATAACACTATTCATCATTTCTTCACTCCTTATCTGTATTTCTGTATAAACAGCTGATGTCTTTGTACGCATACCGATGGCAATATCACTTGGTGTCATAAGGCCATCCAACGTATGAAGCAACCAGCTCTCACCAGTATTTGTATAGACTTCAAGCTCACCCTCATTCACAATGATAAACTTGTGATAGGGATGAATTTCGGCACTAATATCCGTATCTTCACCTAAAGAAAAGTAATTTATGGCATGTGGACCACCAATAACTTCTTTAGAAATGGTACAATGAGCAATTGCTGGATTATCCTTTGCAATCGAGAAAGTAACACCAGCTTTTTCTGACATTGTTTTCATATCAACACCTTCCTTTCAACAAGATTGTAATGTATTCTAAAAAAAGAAAATGTTGTTATAAACACAAAAGCCTCACAAAAGTGAGGTGCTTTTAAAAATCGTAAGTTTCTGGAGCTTCAGTGAAGCTGCAGATTGTGGCATGTGCATCTTTAAGATAGAAGATAGCTGTATTGCCATCACCTGCGGCATACATTTTCTTTAATGAAGGGACTGCGTCGAGAAAGCGTGCTTCCTGTTCAACACGATCATCATGAACAACAGTAGCTTCCAAACGAATCCATTTGCCTTCTGCCATGCCAGAGATTTCTACTTGGGGATGGGCCAACATTTGTTTTGCTACATTCTTTTTCAAGCCAGTCTGGATATAAAGCTTGTCATCCAGAATTGCCTGTGCGCCAAAAGGTCTTACATGGGGGTTGCCTTCATCATCCACTGTCGCTAGATACCAAACTTTTGCGTCATTAAGAAACTCTAATACTTTTTCTTTATCATTCATCTTGAATACCTCCTGCTCCTATTATAGTTCTTTACAAAGAAATTTTCTTGATGGAAAGGTCTTTAAGATAACGATTTTTTGCCAAAACGACCTGCTTAATGTGCTTATCGACAGTTGTACAACATCCACCAACCGCCTTAGCACCACATTTAAACCATAAGTAAGCATAGTCTTCAAAAGAAACATCTTCTTTGCCTTTAGACCATGTCTTTGTCTTAGGATCATAAACTTCACCGCTATTAGGATAGACAATAATAGGAAGGTCTGTAGCTGATTTTAAGGCAGTGATAAGTGATTCAATATAAGTAGGGTAAGTACAGTTGACACCGATCATTTTAAGATGGGGGAAGTCTTTTAGACTTTCTGCACATGTGATGATGGATTGACCTTCATATGTATGAAGTCCATCACGACAAGAGAAACTGATGATAAAGTCTGCATTAAGCTCTTCACAGATTTTCGCTTCAATAAGTGCTTCTGGCAAAGAAGGATCCGTCTCACAAAGTAGTACTTCAGCTCCTGCTTCAAGAAGCAACTCCATGCGACGCTTATGAAAATGATAAAGCTCTTCATCACTGACATGATAATGTCCCTTATATTCACTACCATCGGCAAGATAGGCACCATAAGGACCAACGGAGGCAAGGCAGATTGGGTAAGTACAGTTTGCCTTTTTACCTTCTTCTTCCCACCATTCATCACGTGCTTCTAAAAACAACTTTACAGATAAACGAATATAATCTTCAGCTTCTTTCTCACTATAGCCAACAGCCATTAAACCGGGAATTGAAGCTTGATAGGAACATGTAATGCCACAATTAGCCCCAGCACGAAAATAGTATTTATGTACTTCTTTAACTAATTCTGGATTTTCTATTAACACTGTTGCTGTCCAAAGCTTATTGGAAAGATTACAGCCTAATGCTTCTAATGCACTAGACATTGATCCATCCACAACCATGACAGTATTGTCTTTTAAGATCTGATCGATTGTTTGTTTCATTCGAGTTCTCCTTCAATAGTGCCAAAGACAACATCAGGAACATTTTCACCACGTTCTTTTGCCGGGATGAAACGATTCCAGAAATCGTTGAATAGGCGCATAATTTCTTTTTGTTTTGTGATAATGAAGATAAAGGTAATCAGGATATAAATAGCAGAGAGAATATCAGTCATAGCCCAGAGACTTTGCGCTTTGACATTATAGAAGAAGATACATGGGAAAAGATAGTAAATCATATAAATCTTTGTCGCAATCTTGTTCTTCTCTGTATCACCAAAGACATAATTTACGGATTTCTCACAGCTATAATACATGCCAATAATTGTTGTCCAGGCAAAGACAGTAATCGATATCGCCATAAACCAGGCACCTAACTGACCATAAGAGACTTTAAAAGCCATTGTTGTTAGAGAAGCTGAGTCTACACCAGGAAAATCAATATAGGCATTTGTCAGAATAATCGAGAAAGCTGTTACTGAACAGACGACAATTGTATCAAGAAAGACTTCCCCCCAGCCCCATGATGATTGTCTAACCGGATGATCAGTTTTGGCAGAAGCATGAGCGATAATACCATACCCCGTACCAGCATCATTGGAATAAAGCCCTCTCGCAACACCATAACGCATCGCATCACGAACAGTAGCCCCGGCAAAGCCACCAACACCAGCCATTGGTGTAAAGGCACTTTTGATGATTAAGAAGAAAGCTTCAGGAAGGGCAGTAATATGCATAACAAGAATGCCTAATCCACCAAGAATATAAATCATAGCCATAAAAGGCACAACCTTTTCCATAATTGAAGAAATACGCTTTAACCCACCAAAGATTGTCACAAAACAAGTAAGTCCTAATACCGTAACGACAATACGTGGATCAAGATTAAAGGCCTGTTTTAAAGAACCAGTTACTGATTCCGTCTGAACAGCACATGTCCATGGTCCTAAAAGGAAGCAGGCAAAGGCAAGCATGATAGCGCCTTTCTTCCAGCCAAGGGCATTCTTCATGACGAATGAACGATCACACATATATTCATCCATACTTTTAGAATACTTTGTACGATAGCGCTGTCCAAGAATAATTTCACAGGCTTTTGTTGACATCCCGAACAGACCTGAGAACCACATCCAGAAAACAGCACCTGGCCCACCTGCTACAATCGCCGTAGCGACGCCACCAATATTGCCAACACCAATCGTATTAGCCATGGCTGTACAGGCAGCAGCAAAACCTGAGACCGTCCCAGTTCCTTCGCCTGATTTAAACATCTTGCCATAGGTATTCTTGAAGTGAAAACCTATCTTTCTAAAATTATACATAAAACGGAAACGAATCGATAAGAATATCCCTGTACCAAGCAGAAATACTGTCATCCAAGTTCCCCACATAAAATTCGAAATATCAACTAAAAACTTTACAACCATACCATACTCCCCTATAACTAGATAGGTTTATCATAGAGGAATGAGAAAGAAATTTCTAGAAATTGTTTTGTAAGTGTGATATCAATTTCCATTCCTCAATAATAGTTTGTTCCTATAGTATATATTTGTATCAGTCTTTGTGATAGAATCGAAACGAACAGGAGAAGAATATGGCAGAAGAACATAAACGTAGAAAAAGATATAGTGGGAAATATCCCAAGCATTTTGATGAGAAATATAAGGAATTGCATCCTGAACAATATGCCGGTATTATCGAGCATCGTATCAAGAAAGGTGCAACACCGGCAGGTATGCATATCTCTATCATGGTTGATGAGTGTTTAGAACATTTGGAAATCATGCCAGGAGATCATGGGCTTGATTGTACGCTTGGATATGGTGGACATACAAGACATATGTTGGAAAAGCTAGAAGGCAAAGGACATATCTATGGCCTTGATGTTGATGCAATTGAAATTGAAAAGACGAAAGAGCGTCTTTCAAAACTGGGTTATGGTCAAGATATTTTTACCGCTATTCATACAAACTTTAGAAATATTGATAAGGTTGCAGAAGAATATGGGAAGTTTGATTTTGTCCTTGCTGATTTAGGTGTCTCAAGCATGCAGATTGATAACCCTGAACGTGGCTTTAGTTATAAAGCAAATGGTCCCCTTGACTTACGCCTTGATCCGACAAAGGGTATTCCGGCTAGTGAATATCTTAAAACGCTTTCCAAGTGGGATATTGAACATATATTATCAGAAAATAGTGATGAACCCTATGCATCTGAAATAGCGAAAACGATTGACAGCTATCAAAAGAGTGGCATGACAATCGATACAACATCACTTCTCTATAAAATTATCGATAAATCTCTACCTCATAACAGTGATTCAAGACGTAAGGATCTCATAAATAAAACTGCAGCCAGAGTCTTTCAGGCTATTCGCATAGAAGTGAATCAGGAATTCGAAGTTCTCTATGAATTCATGGATAAACTTCCAACAGTCCTAAAACCGGGTGGTCGTGCGGTTATTTTGACATTCCATTCGGGAGAAGACCGTATTGTGAAGAAGAGCTTTAAAGAAATGAAGAATCTTGGTATCTATAGTGACGTAGCTCGCAATGTCATTCGTCCAACAAGCGAGGAATGTCATCGCAACCCCCGTGCTAAATCTACAAAACTACGCTGGGCTATTAAAAGCTGTAAGGAATAATGAGAATTTATGTGAAGAAGAAGACAAAATTGCATTCTTCATATAATGAGCGTATGATACATGAAACAAAGAGGTGATGTATCATGGCTTATCCATTAAAGAAAGTTCTTGCGAACAATACACATAAATGGCTTATTGCATTAAGAATCGTCTTGATTATTATCTTATTGTGGTGGATGTCTGTTATTTTTAATTTTTCCGCACAGAATGGCACACAAAGTACTCAGGCTAGTGATCAGGTCGTTGAAGTCTTTGGCGATGTCATTGCGAAAGTTACAGGCAATGATCATATAAAAATCAAGCTAACAGTCACTTATCGCAGTCAGTTTGAATATGGCATTCGTAAGCTAGCTCATATGTTTATTTATTTTATTCTTGCGATAACCGCAATGCTGCTGCTCTTTACTTTTGATAGAATACCGATGCTTGTAAGGATGCTGCTGAGTGTATTTGGCTGTTTTCTCTATGCCTGTACGGATGAATTTCATCAGTCATTTTCTTATGGCAGGGGACCATCTTTTAGAGATGTTCTCATTGATACTTTTGGAGCTTCAATGGGTATTATTGTTGCCTTGATTCTCTTTTGTATCATCTATACGATTTATCATTCCTATCAGGCTTATAAAATTAAGAAGTATAATGCTTCTATACGTGAAGTGTAAAATAGGTGCAGTTTTCTGCACCTATTTCTATATAATAAAGTCATTTTTCATAGCATCTTCAAGAGTCCATATCTTCATATCGGCTAGGCCAATAAGCGTAAAGTGATGTTCTTCTGCTTCAGGGAAAACGCGAGTTGTAAAGAGTGCATCTCCATCGTTGACATAGACTTCTAGGGAAGATGTATCGATAAAGAGACGTAAATGTGTTAATGGATGATCAAGCTGACGTGTGCGTGCTTCACCTTGTTCTTTATTGAAGCGTTTCTTCATACCACTACGATCAATGGTAATTGATTTAGTGTCATCTTCATAGAGGATTGTAATACCATCAGTCTGTGGGGTATTAAAGAGATGCATTTCTAAGTTACCTGAAGTATGCATTTCAATTTCACAAGCTTCAGGCAGAATACCTTCATCAGGATCGATTTCTTGATGACGTAAACTCTTAAGGGCATCTAATGGACGCTGAATAAGACGGCGGTTACGAATTGTCAGCTCACGAGGCATTGTCAGACAGCCGGACCATTCATCTTCATCCGTTGGATAAGATGCATCGGGTAAGCCCATCCAGGCAACTAGTATTGCTTTGCCATTATCACCAATATTAGCAGCACATTCAGCTGCATAGGAATCAAAGCCAAAGTCAAGGACATGGAAATCGCCAATAGGAGTAAAGGTCAAAGTCTCATAATCCATCTTACCAATTAAGTAACCATTATGATGAATACTATCACCCCGTCCTTTTATCTTGATATGTTGTGGACAAAAGATGAGAACATCATGATCACCAATATGTTCAATAGAAGGGCATTCCCACATATCACCAAAATCTTCAAAACCAGGTACTTTTAATTCTCCGGCAAACGCCCAGTCACGATTAAAGTATTTTGATCTATAAAGAATGATACGCCCTTGTTTTTGTTTATTTTGTGCCCCAAGGACAATATAGTAAGTTTCTGTTTCTTTGTGATAGATGATCTTAGGATCACGTTGATGCTCAGTATAGTTGTCATTTGGACCAAATAGAGGCTTTGAATATTTATGAACACTGCCGTCATCACGTAAATTGACAAGGCATGTATAAGGTATACGTTTCCAGTCTTCATCACGGTGATTGCCGGTATAATAGAGATAGATGGAATGCTCTGTGACAAGGGCTGAGCCACTGTAAGCACCTTTGTTGTCATATTCACAATCTGGTTTAATACATACACCTTTGTTTTCAAAATGTACAAGATCTTTAGACTCGGTCTGATACCAATATTTTAAGCCATGTACAGCTCCCCAAGGACACCATTGATAAAACAAATGCCATTTGCCATCATGGTAAACAAAACCATTTGGATCGTTTAATAAGCCAGTAATAGGCTGGATGTGGAAATGCTGGCGATAGTGGGTGAGCTGAATGCGATTGTATAATGGCTTGATTTCATCAGCCGATTTCAATACTGTATAACGTTCTTCTTTTGTCCATTCTTTCATAATTATTTCCTCACATTATATGAAAAAAGATACTCTATTTATTATCATCATTTGATCTGTTTGCGATCCTTTAGGAACATTATTATTCTCGTTCCTTCTTGTCCTGACACTTTCTCTTAAGGAGTATTACTCATCTTTCACCTAAATAACACCCAGCCAGAACTCAACCTTGTGCTTGGATTTTAAGCTTCTTGCATACCGCCTCGCCTCAATGGAGAGTTGCTCATATACATTGGCTTTGCACTTATTTGGCTTTACCGTATTTTACATGTCACTTCATAAACATTTCTCAAACTTTGTTATGCCAAATACTATGATGACTTTTATTTCAAGTACCTTTTTAAGAAGGACTTTATCCCTTCTTTGCACTTATATAATAGCATCACATGTAAACGCTTACAAGAGAAAAGTGCATATTTTCGTAAATTGAAAAAATATTCTAATAATGAAGCTTTTTCGATATAAATATGGATATCTGCCTTAGTAAACTCTTTAAAGAAATTTGTGATAATTATTGTAGATCTCTTCAAAAGTGTATTTATTGTAACTGCATATTAATAGGGGCGCTAAATAATTGAAGAGAAGAGGATATTGTTGATAAGGGTAATAGAAATAATGACATAAAGATAAAAAACAGTATCGCTAATCAGATACTGTTTTTGGAAGTGTTGAGTTTTGATAGATTTCTTCAAGTGTATGACTTGCGAGATCTGCTTCAAAATGGTTTTGAATAGAATTGAGTACATCATCTAAGCCATCATGGATATGTTTACCAACAGGGCATTCAGGATTAGGATGTTCATGGAATCTAAAGAGTGTATCATCGGCTTTTGTTTCAACAGCACGGTAAACATCAAGTAGCGTAATTTCTGATAAAGGGTGCTTTAAAACAATACCTCCAGGACCTCTCTTGACATCTATTAAACCAGCTTTTTTTAATGCTGACATACTATTACGGATAATAACAGGGTTGGTTCCAACGCTGCTAGCAATAGCCTCGCTGGTATTTTTACTGCTATCTTTGACATAAGCAACATAGGTTAGTATATGAACTGCAACAGTGAATTTTGTAGATACTTGCATGTCGTCACCTTCTTCTGCATGATAATATATCACACCGGGCATTTAAGTACAAACGAAAAGCTGCCTTATTAAGACAGCTATTTAATCTTGAAAGACTGAGATACGTTCTTGATCATGTTTTCCACTTTCAATGACATCCAGCATAGCACTAGCATAATCAGCATAGGAAATAGAGGACTCATTGTTTCTGTTGAGAGTAAACTCTTCATTGGCAAATGTATACTTGCCACTTGCTTCACCATCAGCGACAAAGTTAGCTGCTGGAGATAAATAAGTCCAATGCACATCATTACGCTTACGAAGCTTATTAAGGGCATCAGCCATTGCATTGGCAACCGGCAACCAGTCATGAGGGAAATCAGGACCTGATGAAACTGTTTCAGTATGTTCTTTATTTGTATAGAGACTACCTGCACCACCAACAATGAGTAAACGTGTATTTGTGTTCTCGAGTAAATCAGCTAAATGCTGGGACGTATCCGTATGTAAATGCATGGTCTCACTAGCCCAAGTTCCAAAGGCATCCACAACAACATCATAACCGACAAGATCTTCTTTGGTTAAATCTAAAATATCTTTGATAATATAATTTGAAGCATCAGTATTGTTTTCTTCATGACGACCAAAGGCGGCTACATCATGACCTCTCTTGATAGCTTCAGTAATGACTTTTCTTGCCACTCTTCCATTAGCGGCTACTACTGCAATTTTCATAGTTGCATCCTCCTTGATGTAAGTAAATCTATTACAGTATTTAGTATAACTATTTCTTTATAGATGTCAACAAATATGTTACAACAAATATTCAAGAAAAACTCCAATGCCTAAGCACTGGAGCTAAGAGTTATGCATTTGCTTTCGCGATTCCTTTTTGATCAGCATTATCAGCGTTGTAAACTTCGTGATCAATCATATTTTCACTTTCTGCAACTAAGACTGTTGCTGTTGCAGCACCAATTACATTTGTAGCAGTTCTAGCCATATCAACAATCATTGAGATAGGGGAGAAGAGCACGATCATTTCGATAGGTAATCCAGCAGCAGTAAAGAGGGCTGTAGCTGTAATTGTAGCCGTACCTGGAACACCAACTGTACCAATAGAGACAAGTAATGTTAGAACAATCAATAGACCATAATCACCAGCTGTGTAATTGAGTTTCTGCATGTGTACAACAAAGATGGCAAGAAGCATTGGCCACATACCGGCACATCCAGGCATGCCAAGGTTAGCACCAAGTGATGCTGTGAAGGATGCGATATCTTCATGCACGCCCATCTTTTCTTTTAACTGACGAATTGTTACAGGAAGCGTACCAATAGAGCTTTCTGAAGTAAAGGCTACAACACCTGCAGGAGCAACCTTCCTTAAGAATTGAATAGGATTTAATTTAGCGACAAACTTAATTAATAATGTTTCAACACCAAAGATCTGAATAGCACTTAAAGCATAGGCAATAACTAAGACAAGTAAGAGTGGCAGCATGTCAGAAATCTTATTTGCGCCAACAGCACGGAAGATTAAGGCCGTAACGGCATATGGTGTAAAGTCAATGACAATACCAATAGCCCCAGACATCACTTTATTACCTGCATCAATAAACTTCTTAAAGTAAACAACATCAGGATTATCCTTGACTAAGCTGTTATAAGCTAATGCTACGATAATCGCAAAGACAATGACAGGAACAACAGCGTTAGTAGACCATTGTGCAACAAGATTAGAAGGGAATAAACCAACGATTGTATCAATAACCGAAGGGACCTCTCTTGCCTTAGTGGCAGCTTCAGGAACATAGTGGAAATTAGCTCCAACATTGAAGATTTCTGCAGCAATTAAAGTAAGAACAGAAGCTGATAAAGTCTGGAATAATAACCATAGAACTGATTTAAGACCAATATTCTTTAAACGAATAGAATCACTTAAGTTCGTAATACTTGCCGTAACGCTAAAGAGAAGAAGAGGAACGACGAAGGCTGAAAGCGCCTGTGAATAAATCGTACCAACCATCGCTACGATATTATAGTGTGTTGTAAAGAGAACTCCCAAGAGAATACCAAAAGCTGTTCCTAATAAGATAAGAAGGCTAAAATCCAAATTCTTTTTCTTATCTAGGAAGAATAGCACTGCAAACATGACTAATGCGACTGCTGCAGCGACAAAATCTAAAACTGTAAAAGTCATAATACTTTCCTCCATTTCTATAACTTTATTTCCCTATAAACCTACTTCATAAGTAGGAATATGGTGATATTCTACAATAACTGTATGCTTATGTCAAAACATATAGTAATGAATTTTGTGAATCTTATTTGTAGTAAAATGATGAAGCGCTTACATTTCTTTGTCCTTCGTTTTTCTTCGATAATTTACTTACATATAACTTAATATTAAGTAATGATATGTGAGAGAAAACACGCTATTGATAATGCATCAATACGTACGAATATTCTTGTTATGAAATTGCTTACAAGTTAAACAACCTTATAAACGAATAAATTCTTATTGGTGATAATTGAAGATAAAAAATAAATAGTAAATAATTACTATAAATAAGATGAATATTAAGTAAAATGAAAAATGAAGAAAATAAAAAAAGAATGAGCAATTTTGCTCATTCTATGGATTGCAGATTTTACATGGATTATAGCCTTGACTTACGGCACTATCACGATTGTTGAAAGTGACTTTGTTTGATTGTGACATGCGGGCAACCATACGGCAATCTCCACGATGGAATTTTCTTGTATTTTTATTACCGATATAAGATGCAGTGACAGGTGTATTTTGTTTTGGCTGAGGTGTACTTTTAGCCTGCTTTGTCGTTTGCGCTTGTTGTTTTGAAGATGCATTTGACGTATTTGCCACACTGCTTGTACCATTCACATAATTGATGTTTACACCTGGCTGTACATTATAACAGAAGACGTTGAAGAGAATTGAAGCACCATTATCAGCAAGGGACTTCGCTTCCATAAGAACACCAGAAGCCACAAGATTATTGCCATCAAAGATAGGTGTGACACGGTAGTAGACAGGTTGATTTGTTTCTTTGATATAGTCGGTAACCATATTTTCAAAGGGCAGCATGCCTTCAATATTGAGGTAACGTGTTCCTGTGATAAGATTTTTTACATTCGCATTTTCCCCAGTTAACTGATAACCAATCAGATGACAACGATTATAAAGATAACCAGAGCTTCCTTTACCAACAACTTCATAACGGACTGTCTGCCAGCCACTTGGCTTAACTGATGCAATCGAGCCACGTTTTGTCGTTGGCATCAAAGCTTTTGTAATACATGCCGTTGCTACCCCGCATCGGCCTAACTGATCCAAGTTAGAATAGCTCTCAAATGGCTTATTGCTTAAGTTATTTGGAAAGAATGGCTTATTGTCATTAACTGCGACATAGGGCTTACCACTATAAGCAGGAATGCTTGCGAGTGAGAAGCTTGTTGTCGGTGTCGTTGTGACAGGTGCAGGTGTTTCTTTGTTTGGTGTTTTCTGTTGTGCAGTTTGAGTCTTTTTATTCTCTTCTTTATTTTTATTTTCTGTTTTTTTCTCTTTAGCGACTTCATTTGTTTTCGGTTCGCTCTTTGTCGATGTCTCACTTGCACATCCTGTAAGCATTAATGTAGCTAAAAGGATGGCAGTAAGAAAACGTTTGAACTGTTGTTTCACTTTTCAAAAACCTCCAATAAAATATCATCATGGGAAGATCCCGCAAACTCTATAGAATCAATTAAATGCATATCGAGAGATGGTTGATAGTCAAGTGAGAAGTCACTTGGATAATGCCTATTCCAATGGAATAGATAGAACATATTGATTTTATCTTTGTATGCAAGAAGCTCTTTATCTTCTACAAAGCAATAGTCATTGTCTCCTGCATGTTCTAAATAATCTTCATCAATAATAATATTCTCTTTTGTATTAAAGAGAGATGTTGAGAAAGGGCTGATATAAAGTTTGTTTGAGCCAACTATCTCAAGTATTTTCTCATTCATAAGACGATCTCTTGAAACTCTGCGATGATTAAACAGGATGCCATAATTATCTTCAATTACACATAATATTTTCATATATTCCTCCTTTTTGTAACAATTATATTTTTTAAAGACATTGATACTTAAATCATGTATACTATGTATGAATTTCAATATGTTTCACTAGCAGCCACTAGGAGAATATATGAAAAAAGAAAACATCCATGATATTTATTTAGAGCTCAATGCCATTAGCCAGATTATGCATCTGATCAGCTTACATGATGAAGATGGCTCACTTGCCTATCTTGAATACCTCGCATTAAAAATTGATGACCTTCTCATAAGACTCAATAGAGACTCCCTTGAATAGGGAGTTTTCTTTTTAATATTATCATTTCGTTAATCATTCGTGAAGAAAATCCTATGAACTTGTATTAAAAGGTAACGTTTGGCATAATGTTAGAAAGGGGGTGGCATAATATGATTGAAGTCAAACATTTAAGTAAGTTATATGGAAAGATTAAAGCTGTGAATGATATCAGTTTTACTGTGAAAAAAGGGCAGCTGTTTGCCTTTTTAGGCGTTAATGGTGCAGGCAAAAGTACAACGATTTCCATGCTGACAAGTGAGCTTACGCCAACAAGTGGCATTGCTCTTATTGATGGTGTCAATGTTCAGGATGAAAGTAATCTGATTAAAGAGAAGATTGGCGTTGTTTTCCAGGATACAGCTCTTGATCAAGAACTCACGGCTTATGAAAATCTTAAATGCCGGGCAGCACTTTATGGGATCACAGGTAAAGCTTTCAAAGGACGTTTTGAAGAACTTGTGGAGATATTTGAAATGCATGAATTTATGAATCGTCCCTTAAGACATCTTTCTGGGGGACAGAGAAGACGTATTGATATCGCTCGAGCTCTTATTCATCGACCACAAGTGCTCATCCTAGATGAACCGACGACCGGACTTGATCCAGGAACAAGAAAAATGATCTGGTCGATTATTGAAAGACTACGTCAGGAAGAAGAACTCACAGTCTTTTTAACAACCCATTATATGGAAGAGGCAAATGATGCAAGTTATGTTGTCATTATTGATCATGGGCATATTGTCGCCAAGGGGACACCACGTGAACTTAAGAATCGCTATGGACAAGACACGCTTTATTTGTATGGTGTAAATAAGGAAGATATCAAATCATTTCATATGCCTTACCACAAGATAGAGCATGGTTATGCCATCATGCTTAATAATACAAAAGAAGCCACAAAACTAATTCTTACCTACCCACAATTCTTTACGGATTATGAAATCATCAAAGGAGATATGGACAGCGTATTCTTAAACGTAACAGGAAAGAAGGGCAACGAACATGAAGACAATGTTGATCTTAATGCATAGACATCAGAAACTCTTTTTCAAAGACAAAGGCATGTTTCTCTCATCCCTTATTACACCTGTTATTCTCATTGTCCTCTATATGACATTTCTAGATCAAATCTATCACAATAATTTTGTGGCCTATATGCCTAAAAATTTTTCATTACCAGATTGCATTATTAATGCCACAATCGCATCACAGCTCGTTGCTTCATTACTGGCAGTGACATGCGTGACTGTGACATTTAGTGTCAATATGACAATGGTGCAAGATTATGCCCTAGGGATAAGAAAGGATTTTGATGTCTCACCTGTTAAAAAAAGCATCCTTTATTTAAGCTATCTTTTCGCAACTATTTTCAATAGCTTAATTGTCAATATGATTGCTCTTATTTTAGGCTTGGTTTATATTGCTTCAAGGGGCTGGTATTTACAGTTTGGAGATGTTTTGTATTTAATTGGTGATGTGATTTTATTGGTGATGTTTGGAGCGGTGCTTTCCGGTATTGTTTGTTTTCCTTTGAGGACACAAGGGGCACGTAATGCCGTGGGGACAATTGTTTCGGCTGGCTATGGTTTCTTATGTGGAGCTTATATGCCACTTCATTACTTTGGGACGACACTTCAAAAAGTTATGAGTTTCTTTCCAAGTACTTATGCGACATCGCTATTAAAAAATCATTTCTTAGAACGTCCTTTTATAAAAATGCAGGAAGCAGGTGTGCCAAAAGCGGTCATTCATGAAATAGCCATAAGCCTGGATTGTAAGCCAAAATTCATGGGGCATCTTGTAAGAACTGAGATGATGGTATTAATGCTTGTTGTAGCTACTATTGTTCTTTGTATTCTCTATCTCTTCTTAAGCCAGCATGCTTCTAAAAGATGATAACCATATTACCAACATGTGACATAGTATATAATATCTAGTTATGGTAAAATAAGAAAAACAATATAAAGTGAGGAAAACATATGCTTCAAATTAATCATCTGACAAAAACATATGGCGATAAGATTGCGGTGAAAGACTTAAATCTGCATATAAAGCCAGGTGAAATTTATGGATTTATTGGCCATAATGGGGCTGGCAAGACAACAACATTACGTTCTGTCGTTGGTATCCAGCAATTTGATCAAGGAGAGATTCTTATTGATGGACACAGTATTCAAAAAGAACCTCTTGCCTGTAAAAAAATCATTGCCTATATTCCCGACAATCCAGATCTCTACGAATTCATGACCGGCTATAAGTATTTGAATTTTATTGCCGATATCTACAATGTTGACAGTGTATTAAGACAGGAGAGAATAAAAACATATGGTGATCTATTTGAAATCACCAATGATCTTGGACAGCCTATTAGTACCTATTCCCATGGGATGAAGCAAAAACTGGCAATTATTGCGGCCTGGATGCATAATCCTAAACTCATCATTATGGATGAACCATTTGTTGGTCTTGATCCTAAAGCCTCCCATATTCTTAAAGGCATGATGCATGAAGTCTGTGAAGCGAATGGCGCTATCTTCTTCTCTACTCATGTATTAGAAGTAGCTGAAAAGCTTTGTGATAAGATTGCGATTATCAAAGAAGGTCAGCTGATTAAACAAGGGACAATGGAAGAAGTCAAAGGGGATGAAAGTCTCGAAGATGTCTTCTTGGAGCTGGAGGAAGAATAATATGTTGTATATTCTCGTAAAGAAACAGCTTGCTGAAATCTTTCGAAGCTTTTTCTATGATCCTAAAAGAAATAAAGCGCGTACGCTTTCTTCAAAGATCATCATGATTGTTTTATTCGCCTTTCTTATGATTGGTATACTTGGGGGAATGTTTTTCTCTTTGGCGATGGGTATACGTTCGATTATTACGCTTGGTTATGGCTGGTTCTATTATATCGTTATGGGACTTGTAGCTTTGTTTTTAGGAGTATTTGGCAGTGTCTTCAATACTTATTCAACGCTCTATCTTGCCAAAGACAATGACTTATTACTTAGTATGCCTATTCCTGTTAAGGATCTCATTGTTTCAAGACTGGTCAGTGTCTATATCATGGGACTGATGTATAGTGCAATTGTCTGCATACCTTCTATCATTGTCTACTTTACCGTTTCAGCCATCAGTTTCCTTAAGATCATTGGGTGTTTAAGCTGGCTAATAGTTATTAGTATATTTGTTTTTGCATTAAGCTGTTTGCTAGGCTATGTCGTTGCGCAGATAGCGGCAAGACTCAAACGTAAGAATATCGTTACAGTCTTCATCTCTGTCATCTTCCTAGCAATCTATTATGTATTCTATGCTAAGGCTATTGATATGATGCAAGAACTTGTCAAGAATACTGTTCTTTATGGTCAATCCGTTAAAAATTCCGCTTATCCTCTCTATTTATTTGGCACAATGGCAGAAGGTAGTATTGTAGGTGTTGTTGGCTATTTAGCTTTGTCGCTCTTGATTATTTATCTCTTATGGCATACTTTAAGTTATAGCTTCTTGAAAATAGCAACCATGACAAAGACTACAACGCATACAAAAATCAACAATAAAACCTTTCAACAACATTCTCTTTTTAAGGCATTGCTTAATAAAGAATTTGGTCGCTTTATGAGCAGTGCCAACTATATGTTGAATTGTGGCTTAGCCATCCTCTTCATGCCTATTGCCGGGATTGCGCTCATCATTAAAAGTCAGGAAGTGATAGCTGTTATGAATGCGTTAAGCCAAAATGTTCAAGGGGCTATCGTGGTACTTGCATGTAGTGGCATATGTATGCTTGCTTCAATGAATGATATGGCAGCTCCTTCAATGTCACTTGAGGGGAAGAATGCCTGGATTATTCAATCACTACCTGTTGATGCTAAAATGCTTTTAAAAGCAAAAGCCTGCATGCAATATATATTAACTGGCATACCTGTTTGTTTCTTATCTATTTGTGTGATGATTGCCTTTAAACTATCATTTGTTTCAAGTCTGATTATCTTGATCTTCCCGCAACTCTATTGTCTATTTACAGCCTTATTTGCATCATGGATTGGCATGATGCGTGCAAATCTACAATGGACCAATGAACTTTATCCTATTAAACAATCATTATCAGTAACCATCTGTTTATTTGGGGGATGGGGCGTTAGCTTCGCAATGGGTTTGTTATATATGTATATCGGCCATCATCTTGGTGCAGGAATCTACTTACTGATGATATCTGTTTTACTGTTGTTATTATCTTATATGATTATTCGTTATTTTGATCACCATGGAAATGAGAAATTAATGAATATGCATTAGGGAGAGGTTGTCTCCCTTTTTTGGTGATGATTTGTCAAAAGACCTAGCGTTGCTAGGCCTCTTCAACATTCTTAAGTTGTCCATAGAAAGATAATGCATCATAT
Organism: Sharpea azabuensis DSM 18934; assembly: GCF_000702165.1. Classification (GTDB taxonomy): domain Bacteria; phylum Bacillota_I; class Bacilli_A; order Erysipelotrichales; family Coprobacillaceae; genus Sharpea; species Sharpea azabuensis. The sequence continues at coordinate 24,637 of NZ_JNKU01000005.1, read as the reverse complement.
TCAAAATGACTATCCATAATGGTATTGAATTCCTTTGTTTCATCAGCTCTCAGATTACCAACATCAACCTTAGAAACAAAGACAACCTTCTTATCCTTCTTGAATATCAATACAACCTCAACATCTTTCGCATTATAACGACTCTTACTCGTAATTGTACCATGATAATGATTATTATCTTCATCATCATTAACTTTACCTTTCATATTAACATTAAAAGAATCAGTTTTAATAATACGTTTAAAATCACTCTTCGCTTTCCATTGACTTGTCTTGACCTCAAAGTCAACATGATCAGGTTTCTTAGCACATTTCAAACTATCACCAAAATAAGTATGATCATTAGGTAAGACATAGCTTGCATAATGTGTAGCTGAAGCAATCACTCGACCTTTTTCATCTTTCGCAGATACCTTAATAGCAGGCTTCATGCTTATAGCATCCTCGCTACTATTCTTGAGAACAACACCATAACGCAACATTCCATCATAATAGCTTGCACCATGGCTGCCTATTTTAAGCTCTCGTGTATCAAGTGAACCAGTTTGACTACAACCTACTAATATCAATGATAGAATCAAACATAGAAACTTCTTCATAAAAAGGCCCCCTCTCTATTTTTATTTTAGAAAGTACGCTAAAGCAAAGCAATAAAAATAACATGTTTGGTATAATTCGGTAGATAGTGCTGTAGGATGAATAGAGAGTAATATTTAACTTGTGAATAAGAATGTTGTTTATATGAATTATCTAAATTGCTTGTATTTCTCGGATTATATTCCAATATGACGAAATGACTGTGAGTTGAATTTTCTCACAGTATTTTTGTGCATACATATATTAAATGAAGATATAATATTTTATAACAATATCTATAAGACTATAATGAGAATAGAGTTCCTAAGTGATAGGAAATGGATTTATAAAAATAAGTATTCATTCTTTTGTAAACTATTAATAGGAGGCAAGCATTATGAATGAGAGACAGCGTAATATAGTAGAAATACTACAGGACAATGGGTCTTGGGTAACAGGCTCTGATTTATCTAGAATGTTGAATGTAAGTGATCGTACTATTCGTTCAGATATTAGTAAAATCAATGAGATGAGTGATAATACTCTTATCCTTTCCAACAAAAGATACGGTTATGAGATTAATTCTGATGTTTTGCTTTTAAATAAGGTTGATGAAAGTCAAATTGAATCATATACACCGGAGAATAGATGTGTCTGGATTGCCAAACAAATGCTTTTAACAAAGAGTATTTCCTTAATTGAACTAGAAAGTAAGATGTATGTCAGTGAATCATCGATTGATAATGATCTTAAGAAGATTAGAAATAAGTTAGAAAGCTTTGAGACGCTAAAGCTTGTGAAATCTGATCATAGTATTTCGTTAGCTGGAGATGAGTATGAGAAAAGGATTCTTTACAAGATTCTTCTTGATCAAGAAATTAAAGGTAATTTCATGAACCTGACGGCATTGGGCAAGCTTTGGGACGATTTTGATATTCTTGAAGTTTCGAGAATCTTCGATAGGGTTTGTCATATGTTTGATTATCATCTTAGAGAAGATACATATGTGATGACTTTGCTACATGCAGGAATAGCTATTGAACGGATCAGGGATTCGGCTTTTATATCCAATGTCAAACCTATTAGCAGCGATATGGATCTTGAATATAATGTCAGCAAGCATTTCTTCAAGAATGTATCTGCAAATTTAAGAATTCCTTATGTCGAAGATGAAGTTATTTGGTTTTCTTATCTGCTAAGAGGGAAGAGCTATGATTGCATAAAGAGTAATGAAAATATTAATGTGCAGGAAATTGTAAATGAAATCATTAATCACATAAATAATATCTATGATATTGATTTTACGGGGGACAATGAGCTTGTGAGTGGTTTGACTTCCCATGTGCTCTCTCTTATATCTCGTGTAAATACGTGTACAAAAGTAAGTAATCTCTATCTTAAAGAAGTGAAGAAAAAATACCCTTTAGTATTTGATATGGCAGTAAATGCAACTGAAATCATTGCTGAGAGGATAAATAAATCGGTTGATGAGAATGAAATTGCACTTATAGCACTCCATCTTGGAGCGGCATATGAAAGAAAGATAACCAATGATAAATATCGGGTTATTACAATCATTCCCCATAATGTCGTTCTTGCAAATGCATGCTTAGAGAAAATTAAAAAGCATTTTGATGATCGTATTGATATTGTTGATAATTTTAAGCTCGTTGATGAAGTGAAGATTAATCTATTATCGCCTGATCTTATTATTTCTACCATTCCCATCAATACAAAGCTAAAGGCCCCTATTGTTGAAATCAAGCTGTTTTTTGACTATGAAGATGAAAGTATGATTATGAGAACACTGGATACTCTTGAGAGACAAAAGAATCAAAAAGAATTTATTGCCCTTCTTAAGAGAGTAATCAGAAAAGATTATTGTTATTTTGGCTATGATTTTCAAACAAAGGAAGAATGTATTGCGTATTTATGTAATGAGCTAGTGAAAAAAGGTATCGCACCAGAGGGATATGAACAAGATGTTCTTAAAAGAGAAAACATTTCTTCAACATCTTTTGTCCAAGGTTTTGCGGTTCCACATTCATTAACTGTAAAAACGACAAAGCAATATATTTCCTTGATGACATTGAAGCATCCTATTCAATGGGGACAATTTGAGGTAGGACTTGTCATACTTATGGGCATTAATAATGATGATAGTGAACTTATTCGCATATTCTTTGAGTGGCTGACCCATATTGTGACAAATCCAGAAATGATTTCAAAACTGTTCTCAACAAAATCCTATGACGAGCTCATGAAAAATATAAAGGAGGATATTTAAATGAATGATAGAAAGGTGTTGATGAGAAGGTTTATCGCATATTTAGTTGACTGGTATGTAGGAGCCTTGGTTGTATCATTTCCTATAGGTCTTTTTTCACAAAAGCTATTTGGCACAGCGAATAATTTGAATTTATTGAAATTTCCTGAATCTTATGGTGTTATTGCTGGCATTTTGAGTATGATCTGTGGACTATTCTATTTTGTTGTTGTGCCTACATGGATATGGAAAGGACAAACACTAGGAAAACATATTCTGCATTTAAAGATTGTTGGAAATAATAATGATGATATAAATCTTAAGACAATGCTTATTAGAGAAGTGCTAGTCATCATGCTTTTTGAAGAGAGAATGTACAATATTTCTACTATTTTACAACAGTTATTTACTTTACTAACACATATTCAGGTTGTTAGAGCTGTTGTTACTATTTTCTGGGTTATTACAATTGTAAGTGCATTACTTGTTGTATTGAGTAAAAATGCACAGTCTTTACATGACCGTATCGCCCATACAATCGTTGTAAGAGTGTAATTTCCTAAGTATGAATTTATTAGGAAAAGTATTTGTGAAATGTAGTGAAATTTAAGAGATATACTGAATGTAGTTGGAGGAGACATATGGAGAATTTGGATTTAATAAGCTTTAGGATTATTTCGTTTGTTGGAGTTGCGAAGTCGAAATATCTTGAAGCTGTGAAAAAAGCTGAAGAAGGTGATTTTGAAAAAGCAGAGCGTTTCATTGTTGATGGTGATAATGAGTTTAATAAAGGACATGAAGTACATGCCAAGCTTATTACTGAGGAAGCTAAAGGAAATAGGACGATACCTACAATTTTACTTATGCATGCTGAGGATCAGCTTTTATCAGCCGAAACAATTAAAATTATGGCACTCCAAATGATAAAAATGTACAAACAAATGAATGAATTAAAAAAGGAGGATTTGAATGATGAAAAAGGTTTATCTGTTTTGTAGTGCAGGTATGTCAACAAGTATGTTAGCGTCAGCTATGCAAGATGTTGCCAATGAACATAAGCTTCCTATCAAAGTGGCAGCCCATCCGATTGAAAAAATGGGAAGAATTATTGAAAGTGACAAACCAGACTGCATACTTCTTGGCCCCCAAGTACAGTATATGTATGATGAAACTGTAAAAAAATATGGCAACGAGGGTATTCCCTTTGCTGTAATTGATCAAGATGACTATGGCATGATGAACGGTGAACGTGTTCTCAAGAAAGCAATATTATTGATTAAGAAAAACAGTAAATAATATTAATGTCGAAATATATATAAGGGAGATGAGTTGAATGACTGAAAAAATTGAAAAGTATTTGATGCCATTAGCTGAAGCTATTGGGAGAAATAAGTATTTAGTTTCGGTACGTGATGGTTTCTTATTGTCTACGCCTTTACTTATTGCAGGTTCTATTTTCTTATTGATTGCGAACTTCCCAATTCCTGCATGGACAAATTGGATTGGTAGTATTGTTGTCAATAAAACAACAGGCTTAACGCTTGGCGCATTGTTGGAAAAACCATCTGCTGCAACATTCTCTATCATGGCTATCTTTGCGGTTATGGGGATTGCTTATTCTTTTGCAAGAGAAATGAAGACGGATAAACTCTTCGCTTCAGCAACAGCATTAATGTCATGGTTCTTGCTTATGCCATATGTTGTTGAAGGGACTGCAACAATCGGTAAAAAGCAGGTTTCAGTAAAGTTATCTGGTATTCCTACTGGATGGGTTGGTGCAAAAGGTATTTTCTTAGGAATTATTGTTGCATTCCTATCAGTTCATATCTATTCCTATGTTGAGAAAAAAGGTTGGACAATTAAGATGCCTAAGGGTGTTCCACCAACAGTTGTGCAATCTTTCTCTGCCTTGATTCCAGCAACACTTGTTATGACATTCTTCTTCTTAATTAATTTGTTACTTGGTTTCTTAGGAACAGATGCATTTACTATTATCTTTACATTCTTACAGACGCCACTTCTTAACTTAGGTGATACATTGGGAGCTATGGTCACAGCGTATATCTTCTTGCATATCTTCTGGTTCTTTGGAATCAATGGTGGTTCAGTTGTTGGTGCTGTATTCAATCCTATTTTGCAGACATTATCTGCTGAAAACATTGCATATTTCACTAAAGGCATTGGTAGTGCGCATATTATCAATCAGCAATTCCAGGATCTCTTTGCGACATTTGGTGGCTGTGGATCAACAATTTCATTAATTATTGCAATGTTAGCTTTCTGTAAGTCTAAACGTGTTACTGAATTAGGAAAACTAGCACTAATCCCAGGTATTTTTGGTATCAATGAACCAATTGTATTTGGTATTCCAATTGTCCTTAACCCAACGCTCATTATTCCATTTATCTTAGTTCCAACTCTTAATATCATCATATCTTATCTAGCTATGGCTGCTAAGATTGTTCCAGTATGCTCTGGTATTGCTATTCCTTGGACAACACCACCAATCATTTCTGGTTTCCTTGCGACAAACTGGGCTGGTGCTGTATTACAGTTGCTTCTTATTATTATGGGTGTATTTATTTATCTTCCATTTATCAAGGTTATTGATAAGCAGTATACGAAAGAAGAAATTGAAGCAAGCAATCAAAAAGAAGAAGATTCAATTGATTTAGATAACATTTCTTTTGATGATCTTTAATAATCATTGTAAATAATCATTAAAAGTGCGTTTGAACTTATCAGCGCACTTTTCTATTGAAGGAGGAAATGAATATGTGGGGCATTATCGCAACATGGAGAATGGCGTTTGAAGGTGTTACTTCAGCTAGCAAAATATTAAAGGAAAAAGGTGATGCTGGTGATGCAGTAGTACGGGCAGTTAAAGAAGTAGAAGATTTTCCGTTTTACAAGTCTGTAGGATATGGAGGACTGCCTAATGAGGAGATGGAAGTTGAACTTGATGCAGCTTATATGAATGGCAATACATTATCTATTGGAGCTGTTGGCGCAATCAAAGACTTTGCGAATCCAGTGCTTATAGCACGAAAGTTATCCCATGAGCCTGTCAATAATTTTTTAGTTGGAGAAGGTGCAGAAAAATATGCGCATAAGAATGGCTTTGAAAGAAAGAATATGTTGACAGAACGTGCAAAAATACATTATCACAATCGCTCAAAAGAAATTGAAATGGAAATCAAGCCCTATTCAGGACATGATACGGTTGGTATGATATGTCTTGATCAGCAGGAAAAGATGACAGCGGCAACATCGACAAGTGGTTTATTTATGAAACGTGCTGGTCGTGTTGGTGATTCTCCTGTGTCTGGTTCTGGTTTTTATGTTGATTCTGAAATTGGTGGTGCCTCTGCTACGGGGCTAGGCGAAGATGTGATGAAGGGCTGTGTGTCTTATGAAATCGTTAGAATGATGAAAGAAGGTATGCATCCACAAGAGGCGTGTGAAAAGGCAGTATCTCATATCAATGCATTACTTATTAAAAAGAGAGGAAAAGCTGGTGATATGAGTCTTATTGCTTTGAATAATAAAGGTGAATGGGGCTGTGCAACCAATATTGAAGGCTTTTCTTTCGTTGTTGCAACAGATTCATTAAAGCCAACAGTTTATCTTGTTGAACATGAGAATGGACATTGTGTTTTTAAGGTGGCAAGTCAACAATGGATGGATGAGTATATGAGAAGTAGAACAGCACCTTTGGAGAAAAAGTAAATGGATAAAATAATGAATCAAGTTGACAAGATTGTACCAGAACTTATCAACGGTATTAAAAGAATTGTGAGAATACCATCTGTTCAAGATACAGCCACTGAAGATGCACCTTATGGAGAGAATACAAGAAAAGCACTTGTAGAAACACTAAATCTATGTGAAGAGCTTGGTTTTGAGACTGTGAATATTGATAACCATATTGGATATGCTTCTTTTGGTCCTAAAAATAAAGATGGTTATATTGCGGCAATAGGGCATCTTGATGTTGTTCCTGTTGGCGAAGGATGGAAGCATGATCCATTTTCAGCTTATGAAGAAGATGGCGTTATTTATTCAAGAGGAATTCTTGATAATAAAGGACCTATTCTTTCATGTCTATATGCGTTATTTGCACTCAAGCAACTTGGATATAAGCCCAACAGAGAAATCAGAATTATTTTTGGCTGTAATGAAGAGACAGGTTTTCATGACTTAAAATACTATCTTTCAAAAAAGCAACCACCTTTAGCTGGTTTTACACCTGATTGTAAGTTCCCGGTTGTCTATGCTGAAAGAGGACGACTTGGTGTCAATGTAAAATATGCAAATACGCCAGCACTTCATCAGTTCTTGAATACTTATATACTTAATAGTGATAATAGTGGTGTTAAGTTAGAGATTGACTATAAGAATGATGAATTTGGAAAGCTAGAAACAAGAAACTACAAGATCATAGATGACAAAACATTTCAGTTTGCGATAAGCTATCCTTATGGGATTACTTCTAATGAGCTTGTAGAGAAATTGAAAAATAAAGGTTTTGAAGTTGATGTTGTAGGAAACTATGATCCTGTATATTTTAATCGCAATGCACCAATGATTTCCATTATGCAAGAATCATATGAAGCAGTAACGGGATTGGACGGTACGCCAGTGACAACAACAGGTGGAACCTATGCAAAGTTAATGCCTCATATTGTACCTTTTGGTCCATCATTCCCTGGACAAAAAGGGATTGGACACAATCCTAATGAATGGATGAAAATTGATGATCTCATTATGATTACGAAAATCTATGCATTGACATTATATCGGTTAGGTCTGGAGGAACATTTATGATGATTGAAGTTTGTTGTGGAAGTTTTGAAGATGGCATGAATGCATATTATGGCGGTGCAAAAAGAATTGAGCTTAATAGTGCTCTATATCTTGGTGGCCTTTCACCTACAGTAAGTACATTGAAGCTTCTAAAGGCAAAAACAGATCTTAAAATTATTTGTATGGTTAGACCTAGAGGAGCAGGGTTCTGTTATGATGAGAATGAATTTATTCAGATGAAAGCAGAGGCTAAAGACTTTTTAGAAAATGGGGCTGATGGTATTGCTTTTGGCTTTCTTACAAACGACTTTCTTGTTGACAAGGAAAAGACAAGTGAATTTGTAAAGATTATACATTCATATCACAAAGAAGCAGTATTTCATAGAGCGTTTGATTGCACAGCAGATTTGAAAAAAGCTATTGCTGAACTTATCACTCTACATGTGGATCGCATACTGACAAGTGGTGGTGAAGCTAATGCGATTGCTGGAAAGAATACTATTAAGAGACTTGAAGAACATTTTGGCAGTCAAATAGAGATATTAGCTGGTTGTGGTATTAATGCGGATAATGCATTAGGTTTTAAGAACTATACACATGTCAAACAGCTTCATTCATCATGCAAATCCTATAAAATCGATACAACAACATCAAATGGCAAGGTGTCTTATGGCTATTATCATGACAATGAAATGAAGTATGAGGTTGTCAATTGTGACCAAGTCAGCAAGCTTATTCATAATACACAATAAATATCTTAAAACATTATTTTGTGTCTTTTTGTCAGCTCTTCTACAGTCCTTTTGTATTAACGTTTTCATTACTCCATCTAAGCTACTTTCAAGTGGTTTTACGGGTTTGGCAATTCTTATTAATAAGATTTCTTCTCTATTTGGTTTTACAATCCCGGTATCATTACTTGTATTAATACTCAATATACCTTTAGGCGTTTTATGTTTTAGAAGTATTGGTAAGAAGTTTGTCTTTTTCTCAATTCTACAAGTCATATTATTGAGTATATTTCTTAATTTTCATTATACATTGTTATTTGATGATCTACTGCTTAATGTATGTTTTGGTGGCTTTCTATATGGTATTGCGATATCGCTAGCACTAAGAGGAAATGCTTCAACAGCGGGTACTGATTTTATTGCCTTATGGGTTTCTAATAAAATTGGGAAGTCAATATTTGAATATGTCTTTGTCTTTAATTCAGTTTTACTTCTAATTTTTGGGTATATGTTTGGATGGAAATATGCTGGATATTCAATTCTATTTCAGTTTATTTCCACAAAAACAATAGATTCATTTTATAAGAGGTATAAACTAGTAACATTAGAGATAACTACATATCATCCAAAAGAAATATGCAAAGCATACATCAAACATTATCGTCATGGGTTATCAGAGGTTGCTGGTATTGGTGGATATGAACATAAAAATCTATCATTAATTCATACGGTTATTTCGTTCTATGAACTAGAAGATGCTATTCGTTTAATCAAGAGGGTTGATCCTAAAGCTATCATCAATGTAATATCTACTGAACGCTTTGTTGGGCATTTCTATAGACAACCATTAGATTAATAAAAACGTATTCTACGCTCAAATAACATAGAATACGTTTTTTATAAGAAGGAATATTTTCTGTTTGTTTTTCAGATCTAACTTGTTCTTTGGTATAATAGAAGCAGGTGGGTGATGGTATGGATGAGAAGCGTTCAAACAATATGAAAGCTATTAAGGGCAAAGATACGTCTTTAGAACTTAAAGTACGCAAATATCTCTATCATCATGGTTTTCGTTATCGTAAGAATGTGAGAGGATTACCAGGTACACCTGATATTGTCATCGATAAATATCATGTATGTATCTTTGTGAATGGCTGTTTCTGGCATCATCACTATCATTGTAAGCTAGCTACTGTCCCTAAGAGTCATCATGACTATTGGGTTAAGAAGATTGAACGTAATATGGCTAATGACGCCAAGAACTACCATCTTCTAGAACAAATGGATTATCGGGTTCTTACTGTCTGGGAATGTGAAATCAAGGATGCTTTTGAAGCAACAATGGAAAATCTTATAGAAGAAATCAAAGATATTGACTGAGGTTGATATCTTTTTTGTGCTATAAGTGGTATTTCATTAATTAGTCACTTATTTGCTTAAAAGGCCAAAAAAATGTGGTCTACGTGTATAAAATATAAAAATGAAATTGCATTTCACAAAAACGTGAAATATAATAAAATAGAAGGAGGAAAGTGAAGATGAGTGTAAATGATAGAATTCGTGATTCTTATAGTGCTTTAACAGAAAGCGAGAAGAAAATTGCAGATTATTTCTTAGATCATGGTGAACAGCTTGCAAGTTATTCAGCTAAACAAATGGCAGAAGTTTGTCATACAAGTGCTCCAACAATCATTCGTTTCGCAAGAACGTTAGGCTATAGTGGATTGTCTCAATTAAAAGTTGATTTATTAGTTACTAAAAAAGAAGAGATTCCTGATCTTACAAAAGAACTGGAACAAGATGAGAAGCCTTCAGACCTTATTAAAGCTACATATTCCCATCGCTTAGGCAACTTACAAAGAACTGAAGAACTCATTGATGAAGAAGTTGTTAGTCAAAGTGCAGATATACTTGAAAAGGCAAGCTGTATCTATCTTATTGGGATAGGTGGTAGTGGTAATGTATGTATGGACCTTTATCACAAGCTTAATCGTATTGGCTATCGGGCTATATTTAATACTGATGCTCATATTCAGCTTGCTTCTCTTGCAGGAATAAGAGAGGGTGATGCTGTTATTGCGATTAGTTATTCAGGTGAAACAGCTTCAGTGCTAGAAAGTGTTAAGGTTGCGAAAGAACAAGGTGCAACAGTTATTGGTATTTCTCATTTGGGCAATACATCTCTAAGAGCTTTGAGTGATATTAATTTCTTCTTGCCAGTACAGGAAGATTCTTTACGTGCTGGTGCTATTGCGAGCAGGGATGCTTCCTTAATGATTACAGATATCGTATATCTCACACTTTTCTCTCGACATCTCGATGAGCATAAAGAAACGCTTATGAAAACGAGAAAATGGACAGGGAGGTTATCTTGATGGATTTAGAGCGTATTGAAACGGAACAACGCAATATCCATACAATGGATATTGATCGGGTGAGTACGTTGGAGATTGTTGAAAAGATTAATGCTGAAGATCATAAAGTAGCTGATGCAATTGCTTTGCAACTAGATAAAATTGCTGAAGTTATTGATGAATGTAGTGCTCGTATGAAAAAGGGTGGACGTCTTATTTATATGGGTGCTGGTACGAGTGGTCGTATTGGTATTCTTGATGCTTCTGAATGCCCACCTACGTATGGTGTATCAAATGATCTTGTTGTAGGCCTTATTGCTGGTGGTTATCAGGCCATGTTTAGATCCCAGGAGGGGGCTGAAGATAATGAAAATCAAGGCAAAGATGATTTAAAAGCACTGGATCTTAACGAAAATGATACAGTTGTCGGCTTAGCAGCAAGCGGAAGAACGCCTTATGTTGCCGGTGGGCTGAGCTACGCGAATGAAGTAGGTGCTTATAGTGCTTCAGTAGCCTGTGTTACAAATGCTGTCATTAGTCAATATGCTTCTACACCTATTGAAGTTATTACTGGTCCTGAAGTCATTACCGGATCTACACGTATGAAGGCTGGTAGTGCTGAAAAGATGATCTGTAATATGATTTCAACAGGTTGCATGATTCGTTACGGAAAGGTTTATGAGAATCTCATGGTTGATGTACAGCCAACAAATGAAAAACTTGAACAACGAGCTATTGGTATAGTTGAAAAATGTGTACACTGCAATCACCAACAAGCAAAGCGATTACTTGAGGAGAGTCATAATGATGTCAAGATTGCGGTGATTATGGGTGTTGGTAAGATTAGCTATGATGATGCTAAGAATCTGCTTTCACATAATGGGGGCAATGTGCATGAAGCTATTAATGAGGCAAACAAGTTATGAAAGCAATAGGACTGATGTCGGGAACAAGCTTGGATGGTCTCGATATTGCTTATTGTGATATTCAGGGTAACTATACGGATACCAAAGTGAAATTACTTGATTATCGTGAAGTGAAAATGCCTCATCATCTAAAAGAAAAAATTCAATATTGTTGTCAAACTGATGGTGGACATGTCCAGGATATTTGTTCATTGAATTTTGAACTAGGTTCTTGGTTTGGTCAATGCACAAAGAACTTTATGGATGAAAGAAATATTACATCTATTGATTATATCGCCTCACATGGACAGACTATTTATCATATTCCTGAAGATACTAAGAATTACCATAAAAGTACATTACAAATAGGTGAACCAGCTCTTATTGCTTATAAGACAGGTTTTCAGGTGATTGCGAACTTTCGGGCGATGGATATGGCAGCAGAAGGCCAGGGTGCGCCACTCGTGCCTTATGCGGATTATTTGTTGTATCGGGATGATCATCTTGATCGCATACTTTTAAATATTGGGGGGATTTCTAATATTACTTATCTTAAAAAGGGATGCTTAGAGGAAGATGTATACGCTTTTGATACAGGACCGGGTAATATGCTCATTGATGAAGCAATGCGATACTTCTATGGACAAGAGTATGATTGTGATGGCAAGCATGCAAAAAGAGGAAGGCTTTGTGAAGCTCTATATCAGGAACTTATGCACATGGAGTATATTCATATGGTTCCACCAAAAAGTACAGGCAGAGAACTCTTTGGTAAACAATTAGCCCATGTTTTATTTGAACGCTATAAAATACCAGCTGATGATTTCATCACAACATTAACTTATTTCACAGCAGATAGTATTGCCTATAACATCAAGACATTCACAAATGGCTGTGATGAACTTATTGTTGCAGGTGGTGGTGCTTTTAATAGGACATTACTTGAACGTCTCCAATCACAGCTTCCTCATGTACGTGTCTTGACACAAGAAGAGATAGGCTATTCTTCTAATGCGAAAGAAGCCATTGCTTTTGTGATTCTTGGTAACGAAACATTACATCACCATTATGCCAATATGATCAGCGCAACAGGGGCAAAAAGAAAAATGATCTTAGGTACAATTACCCCTTCAACAAAGGAGGTCTTTAAATGACAAAGAAACAAAATCCTTTTACTATAACGACAAAAACACAATATGCGATACCTCGTTTTTTCTATAAGAGTGCTATCTTTATTCAGGGAGGCTTATTACTTTTCACGTTACTTGATCTTTATTTGTTTCCTGCAAATAAAATAGCCCTTACGCTTACATTAAGTATTTCGCTAGCGTTATTAACTGGGATTGCCCGTTATTTTATTGATACTAAGCGTGGAATTTGTTTAGGCTTTTATAGGAATATGGGTATTATTTTTGGATTGTCTTTTAGTGTTCTTATTTTTTTACTCTAATATGAAATAACATTACAAGAATATAAATTATGTATTGAAATAATATTACATACTGTTATAATAAGATTATCAAAGGGCTTACAAAGCTCATAAACATAAATGGGAGGAAATATTATGTTTGAGAAATTTGCAAACTTACTCAATGCAAAGCTTTCAGGACCAATGACGAAGCTTGGCAGTGAGCGCCATCTCTTAGCTGTACGTGATGGTATTATTGCAACATTACCTTTAATTATCGTTGGCTCATTCTTTTTGATTGTTGCTAATCCACCACTTCCTGCATCTTGGGGAATATCAAAATTCTTAACTGCTAATGCGGCGAATATTGTATTACCTTATCGTATGACAATGTTCATCATGACATTGTATGCAGTATTTGGAATTGGTCATTCACTAGCTGAATCTTATGGCTTGGATGGCTTATCAGGTTCTATTCTTGCTGAAACAGCCTACCTGCTTACAATTGTTCCTGTCAATATTACAGCTAAAGGTGCAGAGTTACAGGGCTGGGCATTACCAATGGCAAAACTTGGTTCAGCAGGTATGTTCGTTGGTATTATTACTGCTATTATTGCCGTGGAAATATATCATTTCATGGATGCCAAGAACTTAAAAATCAAGATGCCTGATGCTGTACCACCAGCAGTTGCTAAAAGTTTTGAAAACTTAACTCCAGCAGCAGTTGTGATCTTAGTCATTGGTGGCATTACTTTCTGGCTTGGTTTTGATTGGCATGGTTTTATTGGAAAACTTATTACCCCTCTTGTTTCAGCAAGTGATTCATTAGGAAGCGTTATTCTTATTGTCTTCTTAACAACTTTCTTCTGGTGCTTTGGTATTCACGGTGCTTCAATCGTTGGTTCTCTTGCACGTCCAGTATGGTTAATCCTTCTTGAAGCTAATACAACAGCTATGTCAAACGGACAGGCTCTACCTAATATTGCTCCTGAACCATTCTATCAGTGGTTTATCTGGATTGGTGGAGCAGGCTGTACAATTGGTCTAGCAATCTTGATGGCTTTTAGATCTCGTTCAAGCTATGCTAAGAGTCTTGGTAAGACGGCATTATTACCATGTATCTTCAATATCAATGAACCAATTATCTTTGGTACACCAATTGTTCTTAATCCAACGCTTATGATTCCATTTATTATCAGCCCAATCCTTAATGCAGTTATTGCTTATGGAGCAACTGCAGCTGGACTTGTTAATCGTGTATCCGTCAATGCCCCATGGACATTACCAGGACCTATTGGTGCTTATCTTGCCACAGGTGCTGACTGGCGTGCAATTATTCTGAGTATTCTTTTAATTGCATTGAGCATAGTCATCTATTATCCTTTCTTTAAAATGTGGGATAATGAATTACTTGTTGAAGAAGAAAAGAACGAAGCAAATGCTTAATATTATCTCATAGCGGATCACTGTGATCCGCTTTAAGTCTATTAATGAAAGGAAGTAAGTATTATGAGAAGATTAGGTCTTTCTATTTATCCCGAAAAAGACAATCTAGAACATATTAAAAACTATCTAAAAGATGCACAGAAGATAGGTGCATCAAGAATCTTTTCTTGTTTGCTATCAGCAACAAAAGAACCAGAAGCTATTAAGAAAGAATTCTATGAAATGAATCATTATGCCCATCAACTAGGCTATGAAGTTATCTTAGATATTTCACCTGCAGTCTTTAGTAAGCTAGGTATTTCATATCAAGATTTATCTTTCTTTAAAGAAATAGAGGCAGATGGCATACGCCTTGATCAGGGCTTTACAGGTATGGAAGAATCACTAATGACTTATAATCCTCAACATCTCATTATTGAAATCAATATGTCAAATAACACTCATACACTTGATACAATTATGGATTATCAGCCAGATATCTATCATTTACAAGGTTGTCATAATTTCTATCCTCATCCCTACACAGGATTAACATACGAACACTTCTATAACACCACAAAGAGATTTAAACAATATGGCCTTAAAACAGCAGCATTTGTTGGTTCACAGGAAAAAGATAGTTTTGGACCATGGCCAGTAAAGGAAGGACTTTGTACGCTTGAAATGCATCGTCATCTTCCATTAGATATCCAGGTTAAGCATTATGTATCGATGGGCAATATTGATGATATTGTTATAGCCAATTGTTATCCTTCAAAAAAAGAACTACAAGCATTAAATAAAGTTAACTTACAAGTACTTAATCTCTCTATTTCTGTAATAAATGAACTACCTGAAATCTTTGAAAAGGTTCTTTTTGGAGAACTTCAAATGAACAGGGGAGATATCAATGAAAATATTATTCGTTCAACATTGACACGTGTAAAATATCGTGGTGAGAATTTCCCAATTATCAATGCTCCAGAATATATTCATCGAGGTGATATTCTTGTTGAAAGTTCTGAGTATGGACATTATGCAGGTGAAGTACAGATTGCGAAAAAAGATATGATGAATAGTGGTAAGACAAATGTTGTTGGTCACATGAGAAAGGAAGAAGAATTCTTAATCGATGTCATCAAGCCATGGCAGAAGTTTGAATTCACAAAGATGTAGTTATGGTCATTAGTGTTGATGTAGGAGGAACAAAGTCAAAAGCTGTTCTATATAATGAAAATGGAGATGTACTTAACGAAGTTGTTGTGGGCAGCTGTCATCCCATGCAAAATGATGATGAGACCATTATTAATAATATTCAGGCATGTATTCTAGATGACAATGCACCTATTGTCTTTGGTTTTGCAGGCTATGGCCGTTCCCAAAGCTTAAAAGATAAAATTGATTGGCTTGTAGCTAAGGCATGCGGCAATCATCCCTACCACATTATTCCAGATACAGAAATGGCCATGTATAGTACATTGTTAGGACACGATGGTATTACTGTGATTCTTGGTACGGGCAGTGTTGCCTTTCGCAAAGAGAGCGCAAAAACAACGCAAATTGGTGGTTGGGGATTTGTCTTGGGTGATGAAGGTTCTGGATATGAACTTGGACAAAATGTACTTAAAACATTTGCCTTGGAAGCAGATGGACGAAAGAGAAAAGGTATCATCATTGATTCAGTCACTGAACTATATGAGCTCAATACGCCAAATGAACTTATCACAAAAGTTGTTGATCATGGTATTGTTAAGCGAACACTAATTGCGAAGGCAGCAAGAATAGCCTTGGATCATCCTGAAGAATGTTTAGAAATTATTAAAACTTCTGCAAGCAATGCGGCAAAACTGATTACTAGTGCGCAAACAGATGACCTGCCTGTCGTTATTACTGGAGGCTTATCACATAGCCAATACTATATGGATGCCATTCAATCTTATTTACCTCATATACATATAGAAGTGGCAAAACATGAACCAGTTTATGGTGGCTATATCTATCATTTAAAGCATTAATATGTTCTTTATGAGACAAATATGTCTCTACAATCAATTGTTTCATCTTGATATAATATTTCTATGGGATTATGTATTTTTTGAGAAAATGGGAGGAATATGAAGATGAAATCAAAGAATAAAGACCTAGATCAACTAAAACAAAAGAAACCATTATTTAAGAAATGGTGGTTCTGGCTTATTGTAGTCGTTGTTGTCATTGCTTTTTCAAGTATGGGTGGCGACGACAAGTCAAAAACAAAGGAGACTGCGCCAAAAACTGCCGAAAAGAGTGTAAAAGTCAAAGTTGTTGATTTTTCTAAGATGGCAAGAGCTGACGTTGAAAAATGGTGTCAGGATAATAAAATGAACTACAAGCTTGTTGATGATTATTCTGATAGTGTTGCTGAAGGCGGTTATGTGAGTCAAAGTGTTAAAGCTGATACATCAGTTAAACAAGGCTCTTCACTTACAATTACCTATTCAAAAGGCAAAAAGCCATCGATAGAATATCTTAATGCATTACATAAAGCTAAAAGCTATTCAGATAACATGCATATGTCTAAGAAAGGCATTTATAAACAGTTAACTTCTGAATATGGTGAACAGTTCCCGGCTGATGCAGCTCAATATGCAATTGATCATGTAAAAGCAGACTGGAATGCAAATGCATTAGAAAAGGCTAAAACTTATCAAAGTGATATGAATATGTCTAAGAAAGCTATTTATGATCAGCTCGTATCGGCTTATGGAGAACAATTCGAACCAGCTGAAGCTCAATATGCAGTTGATCATTTAAGTGAATAAGTGACAAAAGTACTTGTTTGTATAACAGGTGCTTTTTCTTTGCTTAGAAAATAGATATGATAGTTATAGATAAAGGGTAAAGGATGTGATCATATGGGTGTTATTGAAATCAAGCATCTTACAAGAGACTATGGGCATGGCAAAGGTGTCTTTGATATCTCGTTTGATGTGAATAGAGGAGAAGTGTTTGGCTTTCTAGGCCCAAATGGTGCAGGTAAGACAACGACAATAAGGCATTTAGTAGGCTTCATTAAGAATCAGTCAGGCACTTGTACGATTAATGGTCATGATTGCTGGAAAGAGAGTGCTTATATTAATAAGCATCTAGGCTATATTCCTGGTGAGATGGCTTTCTTTGATGATATGACTGGTCATGAATTCCTTGGCTTTATGACTAAATATCGTGGTCATGTTGATATGAGAAGACAACAAGAACTCATTGAACTCTTTGAACTCAATCCTCAAGGTAAAATCAAGAAAATGAGCAAAGGTATGAAACAGAAGCTAGGCATTGTTTCAGCCTTCATGCATAATCCTGATATTCTTATTCTCGATGAACCTACTAGTGGGTTGGACCCACTTATGCAAAAACACTTTATTGAACTTATCGCCAAAGAGAAAGAAAAAGGTAAAACAATACTACTTTCAAGTCATATCTTTGAAGAAGTTGAACGTACTTGTGATCGTGTTGGTATTATACGTCAAGGAAAGATGGTTACGGTAGATTCAATTGAAATATTACGTAAGAGACATATGCATCAATACACTGTTACATTATCTTCTAACCAAGAAGCTGAAGCATTTGCTAGGGACTTTGATGGTATTGCTGAGGGGAATAAAGTACATGTGACTTCTACATCCAGTCTTGAACATATCTTTATGGACTACTATCAAGGAGATCAATGATGAAATATTTCTTTATGATTATTGATTACAGCATTCCTTTGTTTATGATTTTCTCTTATCCTTGGTGGAAGAAAATCGCTAATGGAGATATCAGTCAGTATTCCGGCATGAGAACAACACGTTCTATGGAAAACAAAGAAAACTGGAAAAAGGCTCAATTGCTTTGTGGGAAGTATTGTGTACGTGTTGGTATTGTCTTATTAGTACTTGTTGTCTTATTGCGGTTTTTGAAACTCTTGGCGATGGAATGGAATTCTGTGCTTATTGCCTCAATAAATATATTGGCATTATTAGCTATAACATATGCTGTTAATAAACAAATATGATGGGAGATGATTCTATGTTCAATCGCACGCTTTTTTTCTATGAATTAAAACGAAGCATTAAGCTTTTATTAATTCTAGGAGCTGTTATGACGATGTATATTGTCATTATTATAAATATGTATGATCCCCAAATGATGAAGACTTTGGATTCATTTAGTAAGATGATGCCTGATTTAATGGCATCTGTAGGCATGAATACAGGGACTCATACACTATTGGGATTTATGGTTTCATATTTATATGGTTTTATATTGTTGTTGTTTCCGATCTTATTTTCTATTTTAAGAGCAAATAACTTGATTGCGAAATATACGGATAATGGCACAATGGCTTTACTGCTTACAGGTGGACATAAGCGTAAGACAATTGTCAT
The DNA here is from genome assembly GCF_000702165.1 of Sharpea azabuensis DSM 18934. Lineage (GTDB taxonomy): Bacteria > Bacillota_I > Bacilli_A > Erysipelotrichales > Coprobacillaceae > Sharpea > Sharpea azabuensis. The sequence goes on along the minus strand of NZ_JNKU01000005.1, from coordinate 5,760 downwards.
AACACAATTGGCTGTCTTATTGTTGGCAGTAAGTCTATTAATAGGCTATACAACAGTATTAGAACTCATTTATGCTAGACATCAATTCCCACATAGCTTAGATACAATGGCATTATTAAAACTGAATCTAGGCTTATTATTTCTGCATTACTTTATTGCCTCAATATGCTTTTTCTTTTCATGTATTTTCCAGGATACAAAATATTCCCTTGGATTTGGCGCAGGTATTCCTATCTTCATGTATGTTCTACAAATGCTTGCGAATGTTGGAGGAAAGGCTGAAGACGCAAAATACTTTACATTTTTTACGCTCTTTGATGCCAATGGCATCATTACAAACAAAGCTCATGGATTATCCTCAAGCTTTCTTTTGCTTGCTGTTGCAATAATACTTTGTGTATTAAGCTGTATCATATTTGTAAAAAAGGATATATATGTCTAAAAGCTATGAGAATGTTTCCCATAGCTTTTTAGCCAGCTTAGTGAAGTTGCTGTTAATGTGATAGATGTTGTGTATTTACATAATATCTATCATATCTCTATGAAATCTATTCAAATAATAAGTCATATAACTTAACAACTCCAATGAAGAAGACTATACCGATGGTAACATAAAAGTAAATTGGAGGCGGATTTTTATGGAATTAGGTTTGGAAGGTCGTACAGTTATTGTCACTGGTGCTGCAAGTGGTATTGGTAAAGCAACAGCAGAGGCTTATGCAAAAGAAGGTGCTAACCTGGCATTGGCTGATATTAACTATGATGGCTTGAAGGCACTTAAGGATGAATTGAAGGATACCAAGGTGTATATAGAAAAGGTAGATGTCACAAATGCTGAATCTTGTAAGACATTTGTTGATCATGTTCATAAAGAATATGGACGTATTGATGTATTGGTTAATAATGCTGGTACAGCTAAGATTATGGATTTAGCAACATTCCCTGAAGATGTCTTTAGAAAACATTCTGAATTAATGCTTTATGCACCTGTTCGTTTTATTCAACTTTGTATTCCATATTTCAAAGAAAATGGCTGGGGCTCTGTTGTCAACATGGCATCCATGTTTGGTAAACAGCCAGGTGGCTTATTGAGCTATGATTCTATTAAAGCTGCAGATATCATGATATCTAAGGACTATGCAAATTATTGTGCTCCATTTAATGTCAATGTCAACGCAGTATGCCCTGGTCCAGTAGATACACCATTATGGCGTGCTAAGGGTCAGTTGGGTGATCAGCTTTCAGAAGCAACAGGCATGGAAAAAGAAGAAGCTATTAAATGGTATGCCAAGACAAATATTCCATTTGGACGTTATGCAAAGCCAGAAGAAATCGCAAATGCAGCCGTCTTCTTAAGTTCTGAACCGGCTCATTATATTAATGGTGTTGCACTTAATGTTGATGGTGGTATGGTTAAATCTACATATTAATATGCTAAGGGATGGATTATTCCATCCTTTTTTCTTTGGCGCGAATGATATAAATGAATATAAAACTTTTCCCATAATGCAATAAAAATGGATATAGGATATAATATGACAAGAGGAATCAACCTAGATAGTGAAAGGAAGTGACAGAATGAAGCTGATACCAACTGGAATAGAGAACTTCAAGACGCTGATTGATAAGAATGCCTACTATATAGACAAGACAAACTTCATCTCAGAAGTCCTTAATGAACAAGTTGTTCTCTACACACGCCCTAGACGCTTTGGCAAGACACTGAACATGTCGATGCTTTACTATTTCTTCTCCAACAAGGAGAAAGAGAATAGCTATCTCTTTGATGGCCTGAACATCTCACATAACAGCGAAGCAATGAAGCATCAGAACCAGTATCCTGTTATCTTTCTCTCGTTGAAAGAAATGACAAACTTATCATATGAGCGACAACTGAATGCATTTTCAAATATCATCTATGAATTATTAGAAAAAAACTTAGAACTATTAGAATCTGATCATCTCACAGATATCACAAAGAATAAGCTTAACAGCTTGCATAGCGAGACTGCTTCCATAGAGGACCTGAGTACATCATTGCGCATAATATCTCAGGCAATGTTCGCACATTACCACGAGAAAGTCATCATCCTGATAGATGAATATGACGTTCCTATGCAGGCAGCTTACCAGAATGATTATTATGATAAGATGGTTGATTTTCTAAGAAGCGTATTCTCGTCATCTCTCAAGACCAATGATGCACTAGAGAAAGGCATCATGACAGGCTGTCTAAGAATATCCAAGGAAAGCATTTTTACAGGCCTCAATAACTTCTCATCCTATTCAATCCTTGACAATATCGCCAATGAGTGTTTTGGCTTCACCACCAAAGAGGTTGAGCAGCTCTTATCTGACTATCAGTTATCTCAGAGCATGAATGAGGTCAGGGAATGGTATGATGGATACAGGTTTGGAGATCTTGAGATCTATAATCCATGGAGCACCCTAAGCTATGTGAAGTACAGGATAAGGGATGTCTCCTTCAGGCCGGTATCCTTCTGGGCTAATACGAGCAGCAATAGTATTGTCATGCAGTATATCCAGAGTGGTGACAGAAGGCTAAGAAACGAGTTTGAGCAGCTCATGAACGGTCAGTCCATCATAAAGGACATCAAGGCGGAGCTGACGTACCGTGAGATGGACAACATCAACAACATCTACAGCTTCCTACTGCTTACAGGCTATCTCAAGGCAATCAATGACCTGGGTGATCACCGGTATGAACTCGTCATCCCAAACAGGGAAGTCTACGAGATCTATCGGCAGTCCTTCATGAGCTACTTCAGGGACTATGCAAGTGCAAGAAAGAACACACTCTATCAGGAACTCATTTCAGGAAATGAAGCAAGCGTGAATGAGATACTTAATGACATATTAATGAGAAGCATCAGCTACTATGACAACCAGGAAAGCTTCTACCATGGATTCTTAGTAGGACTGCTGAATGATCATGAAGTCATCTCCAACAGAGAGGCGGGAGATGGCAGGTTTGACTTGTGCATCTTGCCTGACTCGATACTTGGTACTGTAGTCATTATTGAATGCAAGCATTCGCTAAGCGATGATGACCTGATTGAAGATGCAGTAGATGGCGCAAAACAAATCACGGATCGCAATTATTTCGGAGAGAAGAGATTTAAGAAATATGCACATGCAGTAGGCTATGGCATATCCTTCAATAAGAAACAATGTTATGTCGTAAAGACGGATGAACAATGAGCACTTCGGTGCTCTTTTTTTCTTCTTGAATTATTGTATTAATGCATTGACACAAGATGAGTCTCGTGATATTGTGTTATTGTACTAAGAAGGTAATACAAAGGAAGTGAAAATATGAAATGGGAATTTAAGAATGGTATTCCTATTTATCTCCAGATCATTGCTCAGATTAAAGGGATGATTGCTAGTGGGGAATTGACTGCCGGCAGTAAAATCCCTCCAGTTAGAGAAATGGCAGTTGATGCTGGTGTGAATCCCAATACAATGCAACGTGCCTTAACACAATTAGAACAAGAAGGTTTGCTTTATACACAAAGAACAGCAGGTAGATTTGTAAGTGAGGATGAGAATGTGATGAAGGAATTAAGAAAGGCTATGAGTGAACAATATATCGCTGAATTATTTCATAATCTTGAAAAGATGGGAATGGATAAGCAGGAGATTATTGCTGCTGTGAAGAATTATGGGGAAGATAAGGAGGAGAAGTAAATGGCACTTATTGAATGTAAGGATGTTAGTAAGAACTATGGAAGTACAGTTTCTTTAAAACAAGTGAATTTGTCTTTAGAAGCAGGGCGTATTGTCGGCTTGCTTGGGCCTAATGGCAGTGGTAAGACTACGCTGATTAAGCTATTAGAGCACTTGCTTGTACCAACAAGTGGGCTAATTATACTCAACGAATTAGCACCAGGAGCGAAGACAAAGAGCTTTGTCTCTTATTTACCTGATCGTGATTTCTTACCGGACTGGATGAAAGTCAACGACTTAATCAAGATGTATAAAGATTTCTATGAAGACTTTGATGAAAAGATTGCGAGAGAAATGCTGGAGAACTTACATATTGATTGTACGAAAACCATCAAAAAGCTTTCTAAAGGTAATCGTGAAAAGGTTCAGCTTATTCTCACAATGAGCAGACAGGCGAGAATCTATTTACTTGATGAACCTATTGCTGGGGTTGATCCAGCAGCTAGAGATTATATTCTTCATACGATTGTATCGCACTATAATGAAAATGCGGTTGTTCTTATCTCAACACATCTTATTAATGATGTTGAGTCCATTCTTGATGAAGTGGTCTTCTTAAAAGAAGGGGAAGTTGTGCTTCATGAGAATGCCGATGAACTTAGAGAAAAGACAGGAATGAGTGTTGATGAATATTTCAGGGAGGTATTTAAATGTTAGGGAAGTTATTGAAATATGAAATGAAGATGTTTGGCAGAATCTTATTGCCACTCTATGGCTTGTTAATCGCAACTTCAGTTATTACAGGCTTAAGTTTATCAGCTGTCATGAATAATGTGCTTGATGAATATTTGATGGCATTCATGCCTATTGTCTATGGCGTTATTCTTGTCGCTGTTGGGGTGATGACCATTGTGTTACTTATCAATAGCTTCTATAAGAACCTGCTGGGGCGTGAAGGCTATCTGATGTTTTCTTTGCCTGTTTCAACAAATAAGCTGATTAGTGCTAAAGTGATTTCCAATGTCATCTGGATTATCTTTAGTGTCTTAGCTTTCATTATTTCAGCAAGTGCTCTTGCATTTGCAATGATTGGTCTTAGTGGTGAAGATCCAGTAACGATCGTCACACCAACATTTGAAGAAATAGCACATACCTTAAGTCAAGTTACCCCTACAATGATAATCAATATCATTCTTGGTATTGTTGTCTTGATTGTCATCATATCTTTAATGATTATTCGTATCTATGCAGCAATGGCTATTGGCTCACAATGGAATGAACATCGTATTATTGGCAGTATTCTTGCTTATGGGGGATTCCAGATTGCTGAAGCCGTTATTATGACAATCTTAGGTATGACAGGCTATGCAAGTCACTATATCTTTGCTTTATTGAATCGTCCATTTGATATGGATGGTGTTGCCAATCCTTTTGGCTTTGGTTTGCTTATCATGATTGTTGGCTTTGGTATTGTAGCTGCAATCTATTGGTTTGTGACTTGGTATTTCTTAGAAAAGCGACTTAATTTAGAATAAGCTTTGTGACTGTGTGCTGATATGGTAAGATGGTATCAGGAGAGAAAATATGACATTTGAAGAGAGTGAAAAGCTGTGGGAGAGTATTGAGATGGTGAAAGATGTTTTGATGTCATCGGATCAGGTTATTGAGAAATTACCACCTGATCAGGCCCAATTCATCACTGCCTACAATACCATGCTCACAAAAGCCTGGGGCAATCTATTAGATCTATATCAGGAATATGCAACACAAAATCTAACAACACATTAAAGGGTGGACAAATGTCCACCCTTTACAGACTGTTGACAATCAAATGATTGTGGACAGTCTTTTTTGTATGGAGAATAGAAATATCAAGATGATACTTCATATATGGTATAATATATGCATGAAGGAGCTGATGTGGCATGGCTAAGAATAAGACTGAACAGAAGCAACAGTACATGATCTGTGCACTGCTTGATGACCTGGTCCCAGAGGACCACCTGGTAAGAAAACTTGATAGATATGTAGACTGGAGTTTTATCTATGATATCTGTGATCCGCTATATT
>NZ_JNKU01000004.1 GCF_000702165.1 Sharpea azabuensis DSM 18934 | reverse complement strand
GCGGTCTTAGCAGCCGTTTCCAGCTGTTGTCCCCCTCTGAAGGGCAGGTTGCCCATGTGCTACTCACCCGTTCGCCACTGAGCGCCGAAGCGCTCCGTCCGACTTGCATGTATTAGGCACGCCGCCAGCGTTCATCCTGAGCCAGGATCAAACTCTCCATCGTCTCATGGAGAGCATCTAGCTCTCTCTATTGCTTGCATTCTTCCGAATGTCTTTTCTTGTTTATCTGACGTGTTTCTGTTCAGTTATCAGTGTTCGGCTGCGTCCCTCTCGGGACTGCTCGCCTATAGTACCACGCATAATAATATAATGCAAGCAAAAAATTAAAAATATTCAAAAAAATAATCCCAGTTTTATCTGGGACTATTTACTCGATTCAATATACTTCCTTATATTTGATGCATTTGTATATTTTCTATATTGTTTATCCGTTACCGCAACAAGTGTTGGTGCCTGCATAATGGAGAATCGACGCGTTAATTCTACTTCTTCTTCTGCGTCAATGAGTTCATAAGGAATATTGGCTTCAGCTAACATCTTTTTCACAATACGACAGTTTGGACATGTTTTTGTTGTGAAGAGATATAATCTTTCTTTTTCATGAGGTTGTAGATGTTCTTGATGTACTTCTTTTTCTACTTTCAGATCTCTACCTTTTAATACAGAATGTCCCATATCATATGTTTTTCTTTCATGCCATTCCTGTGTCTTTCCAGCATTCCAGTTCTTCACCGGACGATAATATCCTGTAATACGGCTCCAAACTTCTGTCGGTTTTCCACAAATAGGGCAAACTGGCTGTTCTCCTGCAAGATAGCCATGTTCCTCACAAATAGAATAAGTAGGGGATATTGTATAATAAGGAAGACGATAGTTTTCCGCAATCTTTCTTACAAGCATCATTGCTCCACGCCAATCCGGCAATTTCTCACCTAAGAATGCATGGAAGACCGTTCCGGATGTATAAAGCGTTTGAAGTTCATCCTGGATATCTAATGCTTCAAAAATATCATCTGTATAACCTACTGGTAAATGTGATGAATTTGTATAATAAGGTGTATCACTTTTTGTTGCTGTTATGATACCTGGGTATTTCTCTTTATCATGTTTCGCAAGACGATAGGCTGTTGATTCAGCTGGGGTTGCTTCAAGATTGTAGAGATCACCATACTGTTCCTGATACTTCACCAATCTTTCACGCATATGATTCAAAACATTCTTCGCAAAGATTTGTGTTTCCTTATGTGTTAAATCGGCTTTTAACCATTTCGCATTCAATCCAGCTTCATTCATACCAACTAAACCAATGGTCGAAAAATGATTATTGAAACTTCCTAGATAACGCTTTGTATAAGGATAAAGCCCTTCTTCTAATAACTTTGTAATAACATCGCGTTTAATCTTTAATGAACGTGCTGCTAAATCCATCATATGATCAAGACGTTTATAGAAATCCTCTTCATCTTCAGCCAAATAGGCAATTCTTGGCAAATTAATTGTCACAACGCCTACTGATCCCGTCGATTCACCACTACCAAAGAAACCACCGGATTTTCTTCTCAATTCACGTAAATCCAAACGCAAGCGACAGCACATACTTCTTACATCACTAGGCTCCATGTCACTATTGATATAGTTTGAGAAATAGGGTGTTCCATACTTTGCTGTCATTTCAAATAATAACTTATTATTCTCTGTTTCTGACCAATCGAAGTCCTTGGTGATGGAATAGGTTGGAATAGGGTACTGAAAGCCTCTCCCATTTGCATCTCCTTCGACCATGACTTCAATAAAGGCCTTATTGATCATATCCATCTCAGCTTGACAATCTTTATAACGAAAATCCATTTCTTTCCCACCAACAATCGCATTGAGTTCAGCTAAATCATTTGGAACGACCCAATCCAGTGTGATGTTAGAGAAGGGGGCTTGAGTTCCCCATCTTGATGGTGTATTCACACCATAAATAAAGGATTCAATACATTTCTTAACCTGATCATAATTCAAATGATCCGTTTTCACAAATGGTGCTAAATATGTATCAAAAGAACTAAAAGCCTGAGCACCTGCCCATTCATTCTGCATAATCCCCAAGAAATTCACCATTTGATTACATAATGTTGCCAGATGCTTGGCAGGCTTAGAAGTGATTTTACCTGGAATGCCACCCAGACCTTCACAAATAAGCTGCTTAAGTGACCAACCGGCACAATAACCAGTCAGCATCGATAAATCATGGATATGAAAATCACCGGAACGATGGGCATTTGAAATCTCATCATCATAGATTTCACTTAACCAATAGTTTGCGGTAATCGCTCCACTATTAGAAAGAATTAAACCGCCAACAGAATATGTTACTGTTGAGTTTTCTTTGACACGCCAGTCTGTTGCTTTGACATAGCTATCAACAAGATCCTTGTAGTCAAGAATTGTTGATTTCATATTTCTAACCTTTTCTCTTTGTTTACGATAGAGAATATAGCTTTTTGCGACATCACCATAACCTGATTGTGACAATACAGCTTCGACTGAATCCTGGATATCTTCTACAGCAATCAAATCATTTTTAATCTTCTTTTCAAAATCACTTGTCACTCTTAACGCCAACATATCAATAACGGAAGGATGGGTATGTTTGCTTAGTGATTGAAAGGCTTTCTCAATTGCCCGAGATATCTTATTGATATCAAAGTCGGTCACACTGCCATCTCTCTTCACAACTTTATACATATAATCAACTCCTATTCAACGCCTCTTATTTCAACATGTTCAACATATTGTAAAAGGATTTTTTTATAGTCTTCTAATACTTCTTTTTTTACTGCATGTAAGCTATTGTCTATGACATGTTCATTATTTTCAAAATTTTGTAGATAATAGGATTTAGCCCCTTTGATCCATTTTCCAACTGACTCAATATCTTCTTTTTCATGAAATTCTTTTACGATTGTTGTGCGGAATTCGTAAGGAATATGATTTTCCATAAGATAGTGCATACTTGCTTCAATTGCATCAAGATTGAGCTGTTCAACACCAGCAGTCATGGCGTACTTTGCCGGGGCATTCTTGATATCCATGGCGACATAGTCCACAAGGCCTTCTTCAATAAGTTCCTTCAAGTAGTCAGGATAAGTCCCATTAGTATCCAATTTAATCTTATAGCCCTTTGCTTTCATCTTCGCAATAGCTGTTTTTAAGCCTGGATGAATGAGTGGTTCACCACCAGTAATACAAATACCTTCAAGCAATCCTTGACGTTTATCAAGGAACTGATCAATATCATCTTGATTAATTTCCATCATACTTTCTGGTAAAAAGACCAATTCCGAATTATGGCAAAAAGGGCATTTCATATTACATCCACCGGTAAAAAGCGTACAAGCCATCTTCCCAGGATAATCCAGTAATGTTAATTTTTGTAAGCCAAAGAAATGCACCGCTTCATTTTCAATATCCGTATAGCTTTGTGCTTTGTCGACAACTTTCTGCATCACTTCTGCGAATAAATCACTACTTTCGACATCTAAGCCATTATTAAGGTGTTCCCACCATTCTTTTCTTACTAAATAGATTTTCGTAATCAGTTCTTTAGCTTGATCAGTTGTATAGAGAAGTTTTGAACGTTTGTCTTTCACATTCTCTTCTAGACGTACATAGTGAAGCTTTTCAAGCTTGCTGATAGCCTTTGTGATTGTACCTTTGTCAAAAGAGCCCATTTTGGCTAACTCCTTCATGGTAATGCCCTCATGCTCATAAATCATGATAAGATAGACAACCTGGCCATAACCAACATCATATTGTGCTAGCTGCTGATCATAGTATTTTTGTGTACAACGATAAAGAATAGAATTATTCACCAGCAAATCCGTACTTTTATCCATGTGATGCCTCCGTTAGTTGGATTTCCAACTAACATAATTTTATCATTCACTCTAGCTCCCTTCAATCTTTTTCAAAATTCAAAAGAAAAGACCTACCACTAAAGTGATAGATCTCATTTCTAATGAATAATTGTGCCAACAGGTAAATCAGCCGTTGCGACTTTAAGCTTCTTGCCCTTGCCACCAGCAAGAATCATGCCCTGTGATTCCACACCTCTTAGCTTTGCAGGTTTTAAGTTATTCACAACAATAACCTTAGTTCCAACAAAGTCTTCAGGTTTATAGGCATCAGCGATGCCTGATACAATCTGCTTTGTTTCATCACCAACATTAATTTGTGAAACAAGCAATTTATCGGCATTTGGATGCTTTTCACATTTGACAACCTCACCAACAACCAATTCCATCTTACCAAAATCATCAATTGTGATTTCTGGTGTTTTCTTTTTTTCAACAACTGGTTTTGGTGGATTAAGTTTTTCGACCTTAGCCATGACTTCTTTTGGATCTAAGCGGGCAAAGAGTACTTCTGGATGATCAGTGACTTTTGTACCTGACTGATAGAGACCAAATGTATCAAGCTTGAGTAAGTCTCTTTGATCTGTATTGATCATATCTAATATCTTCTTGCTTGTTGAAGGCATGATGGACTCTAATGTGACAGCTGCGAAACGAATTGCTTCTGTTAAGTTATAGAGGACTGTCGCAAGACGATCTTTCTTGCTTTCATCCTTGGCAAGAACCCATGGTGTTGTATCATCAATATACTTGTTTGTACGTCTTAATAAGACAAAGATTTCATCAATAGCTTTCGCAAGCTTATATTCATCCATCAGTTTATTGAACTTAGGCACCATATTGAGAGCTGTCTGTTTCAGTTCATCATCAACGGGTTCACTAACTCCACGATCTTCCACAATACCACCAAAATACTTATTGCTCATAGCAAGTGTACGATTAACAAGGTTACCAAGAATATTGGCAAGATCACCATTAATACGTTCAATCAACAAGTCCCAAGTAATTGAACCATCATTGTCATATGGAATTTCATGCAAGAGATAATATCTAACCGCATCAACACCAAACATCTCGACCAAGTCATCCGCATAAATGACATTACCTAGATGCTTACTCATCTTGCTTTCACCCATTAATAACCATGGATGACCAAAGACCTGTTTAGGTAAAGGTAAATCTAAAGCCATTAATAGAATAGGCCAGTAAATCGTATGGAATCTAACAATATCCTTACCAATAACATGGACATCAGCAGGCCAGAATTCATTATAAAGTTCACCATTATTTCCATCAACATCATAACCAAGACCAGTTATATAGTTGATTAAAGCATCAATCCATACATAAACAACATGCTTTGGATTAAAATCAACAGGAATGGACCACTTAAATGAAGTTCTTGATACACAAAGATCCTGTAAGCCTGGCTTAAGGAAGTTATTGATCATCTCATTCTTTCTACTTTCAGGTTCAATGAATTCAGGATGGTCATTATAATACTGTAATAAACGATCCTGGTATTTAGAAAGCTTGAAGAAATAAGCTTCTTCTTTCGCTAAATGCACTTCACCACCACAGTCAGGACACTTACCATCAACGAGCTGACTTTCGGTAAAGAAAGATTCACAAGCGTCACAATAATAGCCCTCATAATAATCAAGATAAATATCACCCTGATCATAGAGCTTCTTAAAGACTTTCTGGACTTGCTTGACATGATATTCATCCGTTGTTCTGATGAAGTGATCATAGCTTGTATCCATTAAATCCCAGATACGTTTGACTTCAGCTGATACTTTATCAACATATGCCTTTGGTTCAAGACCTGCTTCCTTCGCTTTCTTTTCAATCTTGATACCATGTTCATCAGTACCTGTCTGGAAATATGTGTTATAGCCTTCCTGTCTCTTATGTCTTACAATTGCATCACTTAGAACAATCTCATAGGTATTACCGATATGAGGTTTACCAGATGTGTATGTAATGGCTGTTGTAAGATAAAAATTCTTTTTGTCTTTCATTCTGTCATCCCCTTTATTGTATAAAAAAACGCCCTCACAAAAGGACGAATTGCTCGCGGTACCACCTTTATTTCCTTGCGGACTCTCATTCTCTTAACGCGAGTTAACGTCTACTCCTGTTAGAAGCAGCAGCTCCCAGTTCATCTTCATAAGTTCTCCTATCTATTTCCACCAGCCATAGACTCTCTAAAAGGATACCCTTAATCTCTTCTGTTCCTTGCTTTTACCTCCTAACTTTAACAAACTCAAACCCTCATGTCAATGAAATACCAATTTCAGGATACATTGACACCTATTACCAACAAGATATAAAATAGAGTAGACAATTGATAGGGGAGCTATCTTGCTGAGAATAGACATATGTGTCTTAAACCCTTTGACCTGATTTGGATAATGCCAACGTAGGGATAACACATGTTTTTTTAGCGTATCACTTATTTGGTGATGCGCTTTTTTCGTCACAAGAGCTCTTGAAGGAGGGATATGTATATGTTTAAAGATTGTCTAGAAAATGTCAGAAAGAAGAAACCGCTCATTCACAATATCACGAACTATGTTACGGTAAACGATGTTGCGAATGCCCTGCTTGCGATTGGGGCAAGTCCAATTATGGCTGATGAAGGAGAAGAGGTTGAGGAGATTACTAGTATTTGTGATGGCCTCAATATCAATATTGGTACCCTCAACAAGCATACCATTGAAGCCATGAAGATTGCTGGTAAAAAGGCGAGTGAACTTCATCATGCTTTACTTCTTGACCCTGTTGGTGCTGGGGCTTCTTCTTTGCGTAGCGCCACTGCCGCTTCCTTGATGGATGAGATTGCTTTTGATGTTGTTCGTGGTAATGTCTCTGAGCTTAAGGCGTTGGCACTTGGTGCTGCTTCAACACAAGGAGTAGATGCCAGTGAAGCTGATGTCGTGACACAGGATAATATGAACGAGATGGTTCATTTCACAATGAACTATGCAAAAAAGACCAATAAAATCATTGCCATCACCGGTGCCATTGACCTTGTTGCAGATAGTGAACACTGCTTTATCATTTATAATGGCCGTAAAGAAATGAGCCGCATTACTGGTACTGGCTGTATGCTTTCTGGAATCATGACCGCTTTTCTTGCCGCTAATAGCGACAACAAGCTTGAAGCTGCTGCAGCCGCAATTTGTACAATGGGCTTAGCTGGAGAAATCGGCTATCGCTATTTAACTGAAGGAGAAGGTAATGCAAGTTATCGTAATCATATCATTGATGCGCTTTATCATATGGATGGTAAAACACTAGAGGAAGGTGCACGTTATGAATGGCGTTAAAGAGGCTTTAATGCTTTATGGTGTCACTGATCGACATTGGCTCAAAAATAAATCATTACATGATGCGGTTGAGGAAGCTATTCAGGGTGGAACAACCTTCATTCAATTAAGAGAAAAAGATGATATGGCTTTAAGTCATGATGCCTTTTTACAAGAAGCAATAGATATTCAAGCACTTTGTAAAGCTTATCATGTGCCTTTTGTCCTTGATGATGATGTTGCTTTGGCCAAAGAAATCAATGCTGATGGAGTTCATGTCGGACAATCAGACATGGAAGCAGGAAATGTCCGTGCACTTTTAGGACCCACTAAAATCATTGGTGTATCGGCAGAGACGGTAGAAGAAGCTATTGCGGCAGAAAAGTGTGGAGCAAGCTATTTAGGTGTTGGCGCTATTTTCCCAACTGGCAGTAAAGCTGATGCAAAGAATGTCAGCATGGATACTCTTCATGCCATTTGTGAAGCTGTTCATATACCTGTTATTGCGATTGGGGGGATTAGTAAATCAAATGTTCATCAACTGAAGCATAGTGGCATTGTTGGTATAGCTGTCATTTCTGCTATCTTTGCTCAAAATGATATTAAACAAGCATGCATTGAGCTTAAAGAAGAGACTAGGAAGATGCTTTATGATTAAAGCTGTCATTATGGATATCGATGGTACATTGTTGGATTCAATGCCTATATGGGAAGACTTAGGCAAACGCTATCTTGCCTCATTAGGCATTCAAGCCAATGTGCATCTCAATACAATTCTTTTTCCCATGAGTTTTGATGAAGCAACACATTATTTAAAAGAACACTATCACCTCAGACAAACAGAAAAAGTAATAAAAGCAGGACTTATTAATGAACTTGAAGCATTCTATCTTCATCAAGTGCAATTAAAGAGTGGGGCGAAAGACTTCTTAGAGTTAATCTCCCAATATCATATTCCCATTATCATGGCCACAACAGGACATCTCCAACTCATCAAGAAAGCACTAAAAAGATTACATGTTTACCATTATTTTCAAAAAGCTTATGCCTGTGCTTCCAAAAGAACAGCTGATATCTATCTTAATATCGCTCATGATCTTCATTTAAATAATCAAGATATCTTAGTTGTTGAAGATACGTATATAGCTATCAGAAGTGCTAAGAATGCTTCTTTTCTTGTTGCACATATATATGATGAGGCAAGTTGGAAAGACAATAATGCGATTAAAGCTATTGTTGATTTTGATGCCATAAACTTTTACGAACTCATAAATCAATTGAAAGAAGGAAATATATTATGAAAGTGACACTTACAATTGCCGGTTCAGACTCTAGTGGGGGAGCTGGTATTCAGGCTGATTTAAAAACAATGTGTATGAATGGTGTCTATGGTGAATCCGTCATCACTGCCCTCACTGCCCAAAACACGACCGGTGTGCGTGCTGTACTTGATAGTACGCCAGCATTTTTAGAAGCCCAGTTAGATGCTGTATTTGAAGATATTTACCCTGATGCAGTTAAGATTGGCATGGTCAGTCAGTCTGCTTTGATTCATGTGATTGCTACAAAACTACAATACTATCATCCAAAAAATATAGTGCTTGATCCAGTAATGGTAGCGACTAGCGGGGCAAAGCTCATTAGTGATGAGGCAATTCATACATTAAAAGAAGAACTTATTCCCCTTGCCAATCTTATTACACCTAACATTCCTGAAGCAGAAGTTCTCTCTCATATGAAGATCACAAGTAGCAAGGATATGCTTAAAGCAGCTAATAAGATCTATGATACATATGGCTGTGCTGTATTATGTAAAGGTGGTCACCAGCTTAATGATGCCAATGATTTACTCTATATCAACAATACATATCAGTGGTTCTATGGTAAAAGAATCCCCAACAATAATACCCATGGCACAGGCTGTACACTCTCAAGTGCCATCGCTGCTAATCTTGCCAAAGGCTTTACAATTCAAGAAAGCATACAGAGGGCAAAAGATTATCTTTCATTAGCTCTTAGTGCAATGTTAGATCTAGGGGCTGGCAGTGGTCCAATGATGCATAATGTCAATTTAAAGGGAATTTATAGTGAGGAAGCTAATGATGAATAAACAGATATCACTCTTAGATAATGGCTTGATCTGGTTTGGTGCCGGTGTCTCCATTGCTGAAATACTAACAGGTACCTATCTTGCCCCTTTAGGTCTTACAAAAGGCATTCTAGCAATTGTTTTAGGACATATTATTGGTGGTATATTGTTTTTCTTAGCTGGTATTATTGGAGGCAGCAGTCGTAAGAGTGCCATGGATTCAGTAAAAATGAGCTTTGGCAAGAAGGGTGGCTTGCTTTTTGCGATACTGAATGTAGTACAGCTTGTTGGCTGGACAGCAATTATGATCTATGATGGTTCTTTATCAGCAGCATCTTTGTTTCATGGCTATCAGGCATTATGGTGTATTGTCATTGGTGGGCTGATTGGTTTATGGATTTTTATTGGTATCAAGAACTTAGGCAAGGTCAACAGTATTGCGATGATGGCACTCTTTGTATTAACGATTGTGCTATGTTTCACCATTGTCAGACAGGGCCACAATACACAGATTGTTGAAACAATAAGTTTTTCTGCCACCTTAGAACTTTCTATCTCAATGCCCCTTTCCTGGTTACCTGTAATCAGCGATTATACTAAAGAAGCTAAAGAGCCTATTAAAGCATCACTCATCAGTGCCCTAACATATTCGCTAACAAGCAGCTGGATGTTTCTTATTGGCATGATGGCAGCCATGATGACAGGTGAAAGTGATATTGCCAAGATTATGTTGAAAGCTGGTCTTGGCATTGCCGCACTGATCATCATTATTCTTTCAACCGTTACAACCACATTCCTTGATGCCCTTTCTGCCGGTATTTCCTTTCAATCTATCACATCTAAAGCTGATGGACGTATTGTGGGATTGATTGTTGCGCTTATTGGTACACTTTGTGCCATAGTATTTCCGATGGATGATATTACGAATTTTCTTTATTTTATTGGTTCTATATTTACACCAATGATTGCTGTCATGATTGTCAGTTTCTTTTTCTTTCATGATCATTGTGAGAATCAAGACTATCAATGGATGAATTTACTCATCTGGCTTATTGGTTTTATTTGTTATCGAATGTTGATGCATTATGAGTTTATCCTTGGGTATACGATTGTTGATTTATTAAGTACTGGCGTTCTCACGTATGTTGTCTATAAGCTTCATTTCATGAAATCATAAATGACAAATAAGTAAAAAGCTATTATTTCGTTCATAAACATTTCAAAAAACTATATTATGCTACCCATGTACCATTTAGGCATTTTAGAAACAAATCATTTATGTCTTTTCATTTATCGATTAAAGTGTAGAATGGTTGAAGGGAGTGATAATATATGTCAGAAATTAATGATTTATTCGCTAATCAAGTAAGTTATCATTGTACACATATTACTAATGATATTGAATTGCGTATTTCCACACTGAATAATCTTAAAATATGGATTAAAGATCATGATGATCTTATTACAAATGCATTAAAAACAGATTTAGGTAAAACACCTACTGAAAGTTATATGACTGAAATTGGCTTAGTTCTTGATGCAATTGAATATGCTAAAAAGAATATTAAGAAATTCACCAAGAAACAGCGTGTCCATACACCATTACATGAATTCTTTTCACGTAGCTACTATATTAATGAAGCTTATGGGAATGTTCTTATTATGGCACCATGGAATTATCCTTTCTTGCTTTCTATTGAACCACTTGTAGGTGCAGTCTCAGCTGGTAACTGTGTCATTCTTAAGCCAAGTGAATTCGCTTTTGAAACAAGTGCGGTGATTAAGCAGATGGTTGATACAGTCTTTGATGCTGGTCACGTTGCAGTTGTAGAAGGCGGGGCTGATGTTGCAGATGAGTTGCTGAAACTCAACTTTGACTATATTTTCTTCACAGGCTCAGAAGCTGTTGGCAAGAAAGTCTATGAAGCAGCGGCCAAAAATCTTACTCCAGTGACATTGGAATTGGGTGGTAAGTCACCAGCAATCGTTACAGAATCGATTCCAACAGATATTGCGGCTAAACGTATCCTTTATGGCAAAGGCCTCAATGCCGGACAGACTTGTGTAGCCCCTGATTATATCTTAGTTCAGGAAAGTGTTAAGGATGCTTTCATGGAAAGCATCAAGAAGTATATCACTGAATTCTATGGCAACAAGCCATTGAAATCTGTTAATCTAGGTAAGATTATCAACAAGAAACATTATGAACGTCTTAAAAGTTTACTTAAGAATCAGAAGGTTCTTGTTGGTGGTGGTATTGATGAACGTAGCTTGAAGATTGAACCTACATTTGTAGATGCAAACTTTGATAATGTTCTAATGAAAGAAGAAATCTTTGGCCCAATCATGCCTGTCATCACTTATTCAACTATTGATGAAGTCATTAAATATGTTAACAGTAAGCCAAAACCTCTTGCTCTTTATCTTTTCTCAAATATGAAAGAGGAACAGGAAAGAGTGACAAGAGAATGTCATTTTGGTGGTGGTTGCATCAATGATACTGTCAACCATCTTTCTAACCATGATTTACCTTTTGGTGGTGTTGGTGCAAGTGGCATGGGTGCTTACCATGGTAAATATAGCCTAGAAACATTCTCACATAAGAAAGCCATCATGCATAAGGGAACACGCATTGATACCCCTTATCGTTATTATCCTTTTGATGAAAAAAAGGCAAAGATGATCAAAAGAAGTGTGAAATAGTTTTCATCTCCTTTCAATCTCCTTATAATAGAGAGAGCGAAAGGAGTTTTTTTATGGAGAATAAGAATGAATTCAATCCATTCATGAAACGTTTAAACAAAAAGGCAAAAGTTAAGAAAGTTATTGCCATCATGAGTGGTAAAGGAGGAGTAGGGAAGAGCTTTGTGACAAGCGCCTTAGCTGTCAACATGGCGAGAAAGGGCTATAATGTCGCAATCATGGATGCTGATATTACCGGTCCATCCATCCCACAAGCCTTCAATATACACGGTCAGACATATGCTACTGAAGATCAGCTGATTATACCTTCAAGAAGTAAGAGCGGTATTCAGGTCATGAGCTTAAATCTCTTACTTGAAGATGAAACAAAACCAGTTATCTGGAGAGGTCCAGTGCTAGCTGATATGATTGGTCAGTTCTGGAGTGATGTTTATTGGCAGGATGTCGATTATATGTTTGTCGATATGCCGCCAGGAACCGGGGATGTTCCTTTAACGGTTTTCCAGTCATTACCTGTTGATGGTGTTGTCATTGTCACAAGTCCACAGGATTTAGTCAGTATGATTGTTGGTAAAGCTGTCACAATGGTCAATGAAATGCATTTGCCTATAACTGGTATTGTTGAGAATATGAGTTATTTTAAATGTCCTGATTGTGGGCATATTCATCATATCTTTGGTGAAAGTCATATTGAAGAACTTGCCAAGAAGTATGATATCGATACAGTCGCAAAGTTACCAATTGATCCTGAAATTGCCAAACTTGTAGATGAAGGCAAGATTGAAGCACTCAATCATGATGAACTTGATGGCTTATCAGAAAAGATTTTAACCTTATAGTAAAAACACCTCACTATCAAGATACAAGTGAGGTGTTTTTGCATCATTACAATAAATAAACTAGCGTGCTTCTAAACCAACAAGAAAAGCTAAATATAATCCGAAATCACCAATACGCTTACGATAATACTTGCCATTGGCCTCATATCCAATCGCATCACGCCAGCTTGCTTCACGATTATGAGCTTCCTGATAATCTGCTAAATCATCAAAAGCTGCAATAACCGCATTATGAGCTTTTGTTCTTTGATCGTTATCTCTTTCTTCCTTATAGATATTCCATCTTGTACGAATAGCCATATAGTTGACACTTGCCTTGATGATTGCATCATACATTTCATACTCAACACCATCCATCAAGCTATCAATAAGCTCACGATGCATCTTATTGGCCTCTTCCATCGTGAAAGACTGTTCTGCTTCTAAATAATCATCCAGTGTATACATTACACATCACCTCTAGACTCATTATATCCTAATGTAAAAGAAAACTGTAACAAACGTTACAGCTTTCTTATTTATTGACCATTTTTAACGGAAATACGAATAAGAGCTTTCTTTAATGCGATTTCGGCTCTTTTTGTATCGATGTTCTGATCTTTTTTCTTTAGTCTGCTTTCAGCACGCTGTTTGGCTTCTTCAGCACGTCTCAAGTCAATCTCTTCAGGCGATTCAACAGCATTACCAATGACAGTTACTGTGTTATCCGCATCCACATACATGAAGCCTCCAGCAATCGCAAAGCGATATGTCTTGCCATCAACCTCATAATGCATCTCGGAAATTGTCACCCCTGTAGCAAGAGGAATATGATGAGGAAGAATACCTAGGTCACCACCTGTCGTCGAAATACCTAGATAATCGACATCAGTATCCTTGTAGGTCCCATGTGGAGTAACAATATGCAAACGCATCTTACTCATTCTTTAAAGTTTCTGCTTTCTGCACAGCTTCTTCGATTGTACCTACATTATGGAAAGCCTGTTCTGGCAAGCTATCCCATTTGCCTTCTAGAATCTCTTTGAAGCCTTTAACTGTATCTTCTACATGAACATATTTACCATCCAAGCCTGTGAACTGTGAAGCAACTGAGAATGGCTGTGAGAGGAAGTTACGAATTCTTCTTGCACGAGCAACTGTCTTCTTATCTTCATCACTTAATTCATCCATACCTAAGATAGCAATGATATCCTGTAATTCCTGGAAACGCTGTAAGATTTGCTGGACACCATGAGCTACTTCATAATGTTCTTTACCAACAACATTTGGATCCAATCCTCTTGAAGATGAGTTCAATGGATCTACGGCAGGGTAGATACCAAGTGCAGCAATGCTACGGTCAAGAACGACACGGGCATCTAGATGGGCGAATGTCGTTGCTGGAGCAGGGTCAGTTAAGTCATCGGCAGGCACATAAACAGCCTGAACGGAAGTAATTGAACCCTTCTTTGTAGATGTAATTCTTTCCTGTAATTGTCCCATTTCCGTAGACAATGTTGGCTGATAACCAGCCTGTGAAGGAACACGGCCAAGTAAGGCAGATACTTCAGAACCAGCCTGAGTGAAACGGAAGATATTATCGATGAAGAGTAAGACATCCTGACCTTCCTGATCACGGAAATATTCTGCCATAGTTAAGCCAGTTAAGGCTACTCTTAGTCTTGATCCAGGTGGTTCATTCATCTGACCAAAGACAAGTGTTGTCTTATCTAAGACGCCACTTTCCTTCATTTCATAATACAAGTCATTACCCTCACGAGATCTTTCTCCAACTCCTGAGAATACTGATAAACCACCATGTTCAGTGGCGATATTGTTGATAAATTCCTGAATTAAGACAGTTTTACCAACACCGGCACCACCGAACAAACCAATCTTACCACCCTTAATGAATGGACAGATTAAGTCAACAACCTTAATACCTGTTTCAAGAATTTCTGTTTCTGTTCTTTGTTCTGCATAACTTGGAGCTGGTCTATGAATAGGCATATGTTCAGCTTCAGTTAATTCTTCTTTACCATCAATAGCATGTCCTAATACATTGAACATTCTACCCAATGTACCCCTTCCTACTGGGACACTGATTGGTGCACCTGTATCTAGGGCATCCAATCCTCTTGTTAAGCCATCTGTTGAACCCATGGCAACACAACGTACAACGTCGTCACCAATGTGCTGGGCAACTTCGACTACGAGCTCTTCACCATGATTATCCAATTTAATGGCATTGTTGATATCTGGAAGATCACGATCAGCATCAAACTGAATATCAACTACTGGTCCACGAGCCGCAATGACTTTACCAATATTTTTAGACATATGGCACCTCCTTAACTTTCTGCATTAGCGCCAGCGATAATTTCACTGACTTCATTAGTGATAGCACTCTGACGTGCCTGATTGTATTTCAATTGTAATTGTTCTGTTAAGTCATCCGCATTATCAGTAGCATTTTCCATTGATGTTCTTCTTGATGCATTTTCACTTGTTACACTTTCAATAAGATAACCATAAATAACAGCCTGAAGATACATTGGAATTAAGCTATCAAGTACTGCTTCTGGACTTGGTTCGAATAATGTCTGCTTATGTACACCTTGCTTTTCTTCACCTTTTAAGTCTTCCTGACTAACTGGCAGTAATTCTACGACTCTAGGTGTGAAAGTAAGATTGTTGACGAATTCTGTATAAATAATACGAATTGTCTTGATTTCTTTATTTTTATAGCCATCAAGTAGATGGTTTGTGAGTCTTACAATCTGTCTGAAATCAAGTGAAGAATTAAGTTCTACATAATCACTATTAAGATCATTTGAAGTATGCGAACGCATATAGCTTTCACCTTTATGCCCAATGACATACACAAGATCATCCTTCTTCACTTCTTTTTCAACAGTCTTGAAGATATTTGCATTATATCCACCACATAATCCTAAAGAACTACTAATCACAATCACAACATCACGACCAACACTATTTCTGACTAAGTATGGAGAATCAACATCCCCCTGCGCACTCGCAAGAATTTCCGCACAAGTATCTTTGACTTGTGAATAGTATGGTTTCATGTTGTCCATTTGTTTTCTTGTCTTCATCAGTTTTGATGAAGCAACAAGCATCATTGCTTTAGTAATTTTACGGGTAGAATCAATGGATTTGATACGGCGTTTAATCGCCTGCATTTGGCCTGCCATAAAATATTAGCCTGCTTTCTGTAGGTTCTCAAACTGTGTAACGTAAGCAGCAATTGTTTCTTTTAATGAAGCAATTAATTCATCTGATAATACTTTCTTTTCATTGATTTCATCAATGTATTCATGATGATTTAAGCTGATATTATCAACTAAGCCACTCATGAATTCACTCACTCTATTTGTCTTAATAGTCTTTGTAAAGCCATTTTCAAGAGCGAATAATGTAATAACCTGTGAAGCAACACTACGAGGTGAATACTGTGCCTGCTTTAAGACTTCACGTACTCTTTCACCATGTTCGATTGTTGCTTTTGTCGCATCATCAAGGTCACTACCAAACTGTGCGAAGGCCTGCATTTCCTGATACTGTGCTAATTCAAGCTTTAAGTTACGAGAAACCTGTTTCATCGCTTTGATCTGGGCAGCACTACCTACACGGGATACTGATAAACCAGTATCGATGGCAGGTCTAAAGCCAGCATTGAATAATTCCTGCTGTAAGAAAATCTGACCATCAGTGATAGAAATAACATTAGTTGGAATATATGCTGAGATATCACCAGCCTGTGTTTCAATAATTGGTAGGGCAGTAATAGAGCCACCACCATTTTCCTCATTCAACTTACAAGCACGTTCAAGTAATCTTGAATGGAGGTAGAAGACATCACCTGGATAAGCTTCACGTCCTGGTGGTCTCTTAAGAAGTAAGGAGAGTGTACGATAAGCAACGGCATGTTTGCTTAAATCATCATAAACAATTAATACATCCTTACCTTGTTCTAGCCATTCTTCAGCAATTGCACAGCCTGCATAAGGGGCAATATACTGAACTGGAGCCATTTCACTCGCTGAGGCAGATACAACAGTTGTATAGTCCATTGCACCACCCTGTTTAAGTTTATTTACAACCTGGGCAACTGTTGAATTCTTCTGACCAATGGCTACATAAATACAATAAATATTCTGGTCTTTCTGATTTAAAATCGTATCAATAGCAATCGCAGTCTTACCTGTTTCTCTATCACCGATAATTAACTCACGCTGACCTCTACCAATTGGGATAATAGAATCAATTGTTGTAATACCTGTCTGTAAAGGTTCATCAACTGATTTTCTTGTCATAACACCAGGGGCAATTCTTTCAATTGGTCTTGTCTTAGCGGTATGAAGTTCTCCTTGGCCATCAATAGCCTGTCCTAATGGGTTAACAACACGTCCTAATAATTCATCACCAACAGGAACTTCAATAATTCTGTTCGTTCTGCGGACTTCATCGCCTTCCCTAATTTCATCTGCGTTACCTAATAGTGTGATACCAACGCTGTCTTCATCAAGGTTCATGACCATCCCATAGACACCACCAGGGAACTCAATAAGCTCACTGACCATGGCATCATCAAGACCATGAACAACAGCAACACCGTCACCGACAGTCATAACTGTACCGACGTCTTTACTCTCGATGACATCATCATAATGCTTAATCTGATCTTTGATTAAAGCACTGATTTCATCCGGTCTTAATCCCACACTCGTCACCTACTTTCTAGCAAGCTCTTTCTGAGCATGCTGACTTTGTTTTTCACTGAGCCATCATAGACTCTTGTATTCACCTGTACGCGTACACCACCAATAAGACTTTCATCCTTGATGACACGTAAGATAACTTTCTTGTTTTCTTTCTTTGAGATTGCTTCTTCAATTGCAGCAACCTGGGCATCTGATAGATCAAAGGCACTATAAATCTTACCTTCTTCAATACCTAAATGCTTATTACATAATTTAATGAAACTATCAACAATTTCCTTAATGTAACGAATTCTTCTTTTTCTTACAAGCAGCTTTAAGAAGTTTAATACCATCTGATTAACATCTTCTCTGAAACACTTATCAAGAAGAGCAATCTTAGCATCAGAAGGTACTAAAACATGTGTGAAGAATGGAATAAATGATGGATCACTCTCAAGAATACTATCAACAAACTTAATATCTTTTAGATAGTCTTCAACCTGGTTATTCTCTAATGCCAAGTCAAAGAGTGATTGAGCATATACTTGCGCAATGTCACCCATTAATGAACAACCTCATCAACAAAGTTTTTCACCATTGCATCATTAGTCGCTTCATCCATCTTCTTATCCATAATCTTTTCAGCTACCTGCGTAGCGATATCAACGATATCTTCTTTCATACGATCTTGAGCTTGAGCTCTTTCAAGTTCAATCTCACTTCTTGCCTGTCCAAGCTTATTTCTTGCCTGCGTATTTGCTTCATCAAGAATAGCCTGTTTTTGTTTATTAGCATCTTCTTTTGCCTGATCGATGATTGTACGATACTGCTTAGCAGCATCACGTGCCTGTTTATCAGCTTCATCTAAGTAAACCTGAGCTTTTTCTCTCATGTCCTTAGCATCATTGATATTCTTTTCAATATAATCAGCACGTTTTTCAAAGAAGGCAAGCATTGGACGCCATAAATATTTCTTGAAGATAATCAGAAGAATTCCTGTTGAACAAAGCTGAACAATCCATGTCCAGAAGTTAGGAAATAGTTTACTAGCTATATCAGGTACAGAACTAGCATCCATTGATTATTTCCTCCTATAGATTTGGATATACGAAAATTAAGATAAGTGAAACAAGTAAACCATATAAGGCAACTGTTTCTGTTAAGGCGATACCTAAGATCATAGTTGTACGAACCTTAGATTCAGCCTCTGGGTTTCTACCAATGGCTTCTACTGCACGTGAAGCAGCGATACCTTCACCAATACCAGTACCTAAACCTGCAAGAACAGCAATACCTGCACCAATCGCAATTAAACCTTTTACCATAATAATTTTTTCCTCCTATATTTTTCTATTACTATTTATTCTTCATCTGGATTTTCAATCGCAATCAAGATAGAAGACAAGGTTACAAATACTAAAGCCTGAATAACACCAGAGAACACATCAAAGTAAAGATGAAGCACTGGAGCTACTATTGGGCCCAAAAAGTTAAATGGAATATGAACCAACGATTTGACCAAACCAGCTGTTGCACTATAAAGCAAAGCTAAGATGAATGAACCACTTAGGATGTTTGCGAAGATACGAATAGATAGTGATAACAATGGAGATACCATACTGATTAAATTTGTAGGTGGCCAGATCTTATCTTTAATATAAGGTAGTACACCATTATGTTTAATCGTATTAATCTGAATCAAAATAAACGTAATAAAACCAAACGCAAACGTAATAGATAAGTTCGAAGTAGGGGCTTCAAAACCAAGTAAACCCCAAAGATTCGCTACTAATAGATAAGCAAATAACATAGAGAAATAGGGATAGTAGTTCTTTTCAAATTTATGAGGCATTAAGCTCTTCATATAATCATAAACCATCTTTATACCTGTTTCTGCTACGAGCACGATTCCCTTTGGTCTTGCTAGTGGGTCAGTCTGCTTTAATTTCTTACCAGCGACTATAAAAAGCACAGCAAGAATCAGCGTAATGACAAGCGAGCTTAAGAGTTCAGGTGCTAACGTAAACTTAGGCAGCACGATTCTTTTTCCTCCTTTCCACAGCTTCGTTCACATAGATTGTGATCTTGACAATAAAATAACCTAAAAATACCGCAAAATAATTGATATATGAGGTTAGCTTAATGGCCAAAATTAAACCAGCTGCATAAATTACTAATTTACCAATAAACATCACATAAACAACAAGAACTGCGTACTTATGATCATGTAGGGTTAAAAGTAAATCAGTCATAGAAACTGTTATTTTAAACACCAGTAATGAAATAAGATAACCTAGAATAACCCCGGTTGTATAACTATAGTTCTTGAAGATATAACTCACAATCAGACTGATCAAAAGTGCAACTATGAATACTTTTATGGATGTTTGTCTAATCTGTTTTTCAATCATCAATCTGTCCCGAATAAACGGTCACCAGCATCACCAAGACCTGGTACAATATAGCCATTTTCATTCAGATGATCATCCAGGGCAGCCAAAGTAATATCGACATCAGGATGCTTTTCCTGTAAGAACTTCACCCCTTCAGGTGCACCTACTAGACATACCAACATGATGTCTTTGCCACCACGCTTTTTAATATCCTCAATAGCCATATCGGCAGAACCACCTGTCGCAAGCATCGGATCCACAATAATGATCTTGCTTGATTCTAGTCCCTTAGGGAAACGTGCATAATACTCCTGTGGTTCCAATGTCTCTTCATCACGATACATCCCTATATGACCAATCTTGGCATTAGGCATAATCATTCTAAAGCCATCAACAAGACCAATCCCAGCTCTTAAGATAGGGACAAGAATAATCTGTTCTGCTAATTCAAAACCAGTTGTTTTACAGATTGGTGTCTCGATATCTTTAAGTCTGAGAGGGAAGTCTTTTGAGACTTCATAAGCCATCAACATAGCAATCTCATCTAAGTTTTGTTTAAAGAGATATGTTGATGTGTCTTTATCACGCATGATTGAAAGCTTATGCTTAATCAGGGCATGATCAATAATCTTTACACTCAAGTTTATTCCTCCTTTAAATAGTCAATATCTGCATACATCGTTACTTTATCTGTTAAAGCTTTAACACGACGTAAACATTCGTTCTTTACTTCATCAGTTTCTTCATTCTTTAAGCGATAAGCAATAATCTTACCAACTTCTCTGAAGTCTTCTTCTTTGAAGCCTTTTGTTGTCATAGCTGGTGTACCAACACGAATACCAGAAGCCTTAAATGGCTTTTCTGTATCAAATGGAATCGCATTCTTATTAGCAGTGATATTAACTTCATCAAGTAAACGCTGTGCTTTCTTACCTGAAATACCACAACTAGCCTTAACATCCACTAACATTAAATGGTTATCCGTACCACCACTGACAATTCTAAAGCCTTCTTCTTTTAATGAAGCTTCTAAGGCCTTGGCATTAAGAATAATCTGATGAGCATATTCTTTAAATTCAGGCTGTAA
The DNA here is from genome assembly GCF_000702165.1 of Sharpea azabuensis DSM 18934. Taxonomy (GTDB): domain Bacteria; phylum Bacillota_I; class Bacilli_A; order Erysipelotrichales; family Coprobacillaceae; genus Sharpea; species Sharpea azabuensis. Next base: position 72,517 of record NZ_JNKU01000004.1, on the reverse strand, counting down.
AGCTTCATAGAAACATGCTGCCTTAGCAGCAATAATATGCATTAATGGCCCACCTTGCATACCTGGGAAGACAGCTGAATTAATCTTCTTAGCAAGTTCTTCATCATTTGTCATGATAACACCACCACGAGGACCTCTTAATGTCTTATGTGTTGTTGTTGTAACAATATCAGCCCATGGGAATGGTGATGGATGTTCACCAGCTGCTACTAAGCCAGCAATATGCGCCATATCAACCATGAACAAAGCACCATTGGCATGAGCAATTTCAGCCATTGTCTTAAAGTCAATAATACGTGAATAAGCTGATGCACCTGCAACAACAAGCTTAGGCTTCACTGTTTCAACTTCTTTCTTATATTCATCCATATCCAGCATTTCTGTTTCACGGTTGACACCATATGAATGGAATTCATATGTTTTACCTGAATAGTTAACAGGAGAACCATGAGTCAAGTGACCCCCATCTGCAAGACTCATACCTAAAACTTTATCGCCAGGATTTAATACCGCGAAATAAACGGCTGTATTAGCCTGAGCGCCTGAATGAGGCTGTACATTCGCATACTGACAATTAAAGAGTTTCTTTAATCTTTCAATCGCAAGTGTTTCCACTTCATCAACATACTGACAGCCACCATAGTAGCGCTTTCCAGGGTAACCTTCAGCATATTTATTAGTAAGTACTGAACCTGCTAATTCTAAGATTTCTGGAGAAACAAAGTTCTCTGATGCAATTAATTCAATATTGTTTCTTTGTCTATTTAATTCTCGCTGAACACTTTCAAATACTGCTGTATCTCTCATAGCCTATCTCCTTTTACTGCTTTTCTAAAGCCATCATTTTATCAATACGACGCTGATGTCTGCCACCTTCATAGTCAGTTTCCAAGAATGCCTTAAGTACTTCTAAAGCAACTCCTGTACCAACTACACGCTGACCCATTGCAAGCATGTTCGCATCATTGTGCTGGCGTGTTGCTTTGGCTGAGAATGTGTCATGGCATACAGCACAACGAATACCATGTACTTTATTAGCTGTCATTGAAACACCTAATCCTGTTCCACATACAACTACACCACGATCAAACTCACCATTTGCGACTGCCTTTGCAGTAGGAATAACATAATCAGGATAATCACAAGACTCTTCAGTATAAGTACCGAAGTCCTTCACTTCATAACCTTCTTTCTGCATTTCCTCAATCAATACATTTTTCAACTGTAACCCAGCGTGATCACATGCTACTGCAATCTTCATTTAGAAAGTACCTCCTCTATGTCTCTCAAACTTATTTCACCTTCTCTTAGAATCTTGAGCTGGCCATCACTCATATTCACAACTGTACTTGCCGTTGTGTTATGTGTCTCACCAGCAACAACTAAAGCAATTCTTCCATCTAGCTGTGCAAGCACTTCTTGTTCATTAGTCGTATTACAACCACCTGAAATATTCGCACTTGTGACAAGTAGAGGGCCTGCTTTGTCAATCAGATCTAATACAAATGGACTATCAGGAATCCTGATGCCGATTGTAGGAAGATTGTTGGTCATAGCGGGATCTACAGAATCTTTACGCTTTAGGACAAGTGTAATCTTGCCTGGCATAAAAGCTTCTGCGACTTTTTCTACCCTGTCGTCTATTTCCGCATATTTCCCAATATCTTCACGATGAGAAAGCATTAAGGTGACTGCTTTAGAGTAATCACGGTTCTTAGCTTCCATCAATTTGTCAAGTGCTGCTCTGTCATTGAATTTCACTGCAACACCATAAACAGTTTCTGTTGGAAACGAAACAACCTCACCTTGCTTTAGCGCCTCAATAAGCACACTTTTTTCTCCAGGCTGAATTACTTTCGTCATGCAATCACCTCATTTCGAAGATATGATACCATAAAAACATAAGAATACATAGATTTTAAGGCTATTAATTTACACAAATGACCATTGGTCATTTTTAAATTATTATACACATAATTATTCATTAGTCAAATTCTTTTTCATACATGAAAAAGAACGGAAAATACATATATTTATGCAAATTCCGTTCTTGACATATATTTCCTTTATTCAACAAGCCAATCCATAATATCTTTAATGACAATACCTTCAATATCATCATCAATTAACTTATGTAAAGTAAGAACAATCTTTTGAAATGCGACCAGTTGATTTAAATAGATATCACGATGTTTCAATTCACTTCTATTTTTCACCATAATCACCCCTTCGATAACATTACACCTTAAGGTATTTTAATAATAAAGTTTGAGTATTTGATTACTTATTTTTTACACATAATATGTACCAACACTATGATGACACCTTATAGGAATTTATAGTATTTTTAAAACTGAAGCCATTTCATAGCCCTTTCTTCTTATTTTTCAATACATAGTTTTCACAATGCCCACACCAAAAATACCTCTCTTGATATCCTGGCTATGAACATAGTCATTAGCTCTTACCAAAGCAATGATTATAAGTAAGAATTCAAATAAATTTTTCTTTTCAAATTTTATCTATTATTCCCTTTAAGTATGTATTTTTAGATTTCATAACTTATCTCTACAAGATTGGAAAGAACTAACTATGCATAGATTCATACATGTTTAGGTGTTTTATTCATGAAAATAGAACTATTTTTATCATCTTTATAAATGTAATTGCATGCTTACATATAGGAGAGATATCATAGAAATATGAATATTTAGGTGAAGCAGGAATATACTCTATTAAATCAACTTCTTTAATTGTAATAAATCCTACATTCTAATGAATGATTACTGTTTTAACTCCTAACATTTATCCTGCTTCCCATATTCACTTTATTAGTGCTATACTTCTATTTGAGGTAGACATTATGAAAAAGAAAACAAAGACATTGCTTACTGTTGCTAGCGTGGGGTTAGGTGTAACAGCTGGCTATTTATTAACAGGTTATCTTAGTTTGAGATATGCCTTTAAACGTAAGAATTATAAACAGAAACATGCAACAGCAGTAACACACCCCTTAAGTGAAGAAGAGAAAAACTATATTGCTTCGCTTAAACAAGAAACACTTACTACAACATCCTTTGATAATCTTGCCCTTAAGGCAACATTCTTTCCAGCCGATATAGCTTCCAACAAGGTTGTCATCTGTATCCATGGCTATCATTCCTACGGTATGTTAGATCATCAATACTTTATCCGTTTCTATCACGAACATGGTTTTCATGTTCTTATTCCTGATGATCGTGCACATGGTGATAGTGAAGGGGAGTATATTGGATTTGGTTATTTTGATCGTCTCGATATAATGCAATGGATTATGAGAATCCAGGAATACTTTGACTATCAGCCACTTAATATAATGTTACATGGTGTATCAATGGGGGCGAGTTCTGTCCTGATGGCAAGCGGCGAAGAATTGAGCAGCGATGTCAAGTGTATTGTTGCGGATTGCGGCTATGCTTCAGCGAGAGAACAACTCACAAGTGTTCTTAAAGCACATCATATCCCTACGCACACAATTATGTCATCGGCAAGCTTGCTTTCAAAAAAAGTTATTGGTTATGACTTCAACAACATTGATGTCATCAAACAAGTAGAGAAGAGTCATATACCTACATTATTCATCCATGGTGATCAAGATAGCTTTGTCGACTATCAAAATGTCAAAAAGCTCTATGAAGCATGTCATGCCCCAAAGGAACTCTTTATTGTTCCTGGTGCTGAACACTGCGATAGCTATATTACTGATCCAAAGGGCTATGAGTCCCATATACTTAATTTCACAAATAAATACTTTACAGACGAAAAACAGTGAGGACAAGATTCTCACTGTTTTTGTATCCTAGATATGATACCTATATAATAATATTTCTCCACTAGATACACGGTGATTCACAAGCAGCTATAATTCGTAGCTTGATAATAGATTTATTCACTGCTTTATTGGTTAAACCTATATGGCACAATAAATAAAGAAGAAGGTGGTTGCGATTGACTTTACTGTTCTTTTTATTTACTATATACCTATATACTAAGTAGGTTATAGGAAATTAGGAGGAAATATATATGAAAGTAAAAGGAATTGGCATTGCCTTATTGGCAGGGGGACTATTATTAACAGGATGCTCTGCTTCTTCAAATAAAAGTGATTCAAATACATTAGTTATTGGTACTGAAGGTACATTTGCACCTTTCTCATATCATAATGACAAAGATCAGTTAGTAGGCTATGATGTCGAGGTTGCGAAGGCAGCTGCTAAAAAAGCAGGATATAAAGTTGAAGTTAAAGAAGCGAAATGGGACTCTTTGATTGCTGGACTTGATGCCAAGCAGTATGACATTGTCGCAAACCAGGTGACAAAGACTGATGAACGTAAAGAGAAATACCTCTTCTCTGATACATATACTTATTCTCATCCAGCTGTACTGACAAAGAAAGAAAATGCTTCAGCCATCAAGAGCTTTGATGATCTTAAGGGCAAGAAGTTCTCCCAGACGGGTACTTCAAACTACTCTAAGCTCGTACAACAGTATGGTGGGGAAATTGTTTCTACAAATGACTGGAATGAAAATGTTTCATTAGTCTTACAGAATCGTACTTTTGGTACAGTAAATGATACATTAACATATTTAGACTATAAACAGAAAAAGCCAAATGCAGATTTAGTTATTGCTTATGAAGGTACTGAAACATATGAACAAGGGTTCCTCATCCGTAAAAGTGACAAGACAACACAAACAAAACTCAATAAAGCATTAAAGGCATTAAAGAATGATGGTACATTGAAGAAGCTAGGTAAGAAATATTTTGGTAAGGATGTTTCAGTAAAATAATGAATGATCGTATTATTCGTATTCTTCTTGATTCCTTTTTCAAGATATTAATACCTGGTCTTCAATACACCATTCCTCTTACAATCATTACTTTTGCGATTGGGCTTTTGATTGCGATTGCTGTCGCAATCGTCAGAGTTTATAAGATCAAAGTCATTGATCAAATTGTAAGATTCTATGTTTGGGTCTTCAGGGGCACACCATTACTTGTTCAGCTCTTTATTATCTTCTATGGTTTACCAAATATTGGTATTCAGTTAAGTGCCTGGGTAGCCGCTATTATTACTTTCTCTTTGAATGTAGGTGCTTATTGTTCAGAAACATTACGAGGAGCTATTCTCTCGGTTGATAAAACACAGAAGGAAGCTGCTCTTTCTATTGGCATGACAAATAATCAGGCCATGTTCTATATCATTCTGCCACAGGCTTTTAAGAATGCTATTTCGCCACTCTTTAATTCACTCATTGCCCTTGTGAAAGATACTTCATTAGCGGCTAATATTACTGTTGTAGAAATGTTTATGGCAGCTCAGCGTATAGCTGCTAATACTTATGAACCATTTGCGCTCTATTGTGAAGTTGCGGTTATCTATCTTATTTTCTGTACTGCTCTGACATACTTACAAAAGTATTGTGAAGAGAGACTATCAAGGAGGGGTTAAACATGATTTCTTTAAAAAATATCCATAAATCCTTCAATGACAAAGAAATACTAAAAGGCATTGATTTAACCGTACAGGATGGTACAACAACAGTAATTATTGGTCCATCAGGTTCAGGTAAATCCACATTACTAAGATGTATCAACTTACTTGAAACACCCGAAATAGGGGAAGTGACAATTAATCAAGTCGGCTACAATGCTGCTCATCTCAAGAAGAAAGATTATCTTGATGTCAGGCAGGCAACAGCCTTCGTCTTTCAAAATTATGGTCTTTTTGAGAATAAAACGATTCTTGAAAATGTCTCGATCGGTTTGAGTGTCGTCCAGAAAAAGACAAAGCAAGAAGCGTATAGAATTGCCCAGGAAGCACTTGAAAAAGTAGGACTTTATGACAAGAAAGACCAATATCCAAGACAGCTCTCCGGTGGCCAGCAACAGCGTGTTGCCATTGCTAGAGCCTTGGCCTTACATCCACAAGTCATTCTCTTTGATGAACCTACAAGTGCTCTTGATCCAGAACTTGTTGGTGAGGTACTTAAGGTTATCAAGGAAATCTCTGATGAACATACAACAATGATCATTGTAACGCATGAAATGGAATTTGCGAACCAGATAGGTGATCAGATTGTCTTTATGGAAGATGGACAGATTGTTGAAGAAGGAAGCGCCAAAGATATCTTTGAAACGCCAAAAAAAGAACGTACTAAAAAATTCCTAGCACGTTATCGTGATAATTATATTATTTAACTCCAGCATATATTTGCTGGAGTTTTTTTAGGTGTTCTTAAAGAAAAAAGACCTAGATTGGGAATGCTCTAGGTCTTGCTATTCATGATTATTTGGGAAGTTGTCATGAATGAGTAGTCTATTTGGGAAAATTGTATTTTGGGAAAATTATGAAAACTCTTTTTCGACTACACTTATAGAATACACAATATTCATGTGATAATTATGCTTAAAATATGTGAAATCATGTGAGCTGATATTATTTAGAGATTGTTGCTGATAATGTGTTAGCTGTTTTCATAGCTGCTACAACATCTTCAGGTGTAACGACAAATGGCATATTGGCCATTGTATCATTTGGTGAGCATGCTTCAGTTGCCGCTTTCAGCAATAATTCATCACTGACATTCTCCATATCTAAGTCCTTAAAGGAAGTTGGGAGATTGCAAGCTTTGCAGAACTTGATAACTTTTGTGATTTCTTCAAGTGAACGATTTTCTAAGACAAGCTGTGTGATTGTCCCAAAGGCTACCTTTTCACCATGAAGATATTTGTGTGTTTCAGGAATCACTGTTAAGCCATCATGAATGGCATGGGCTGCAGCTAAGCCACTTGATTCAAAGCCAAGACCACTTAAATATGTATTTGCTTCAACAATATTCTCTAATGCCTTAGTTGTCACTTTGTTTTCAACAGCTGCTTTAGCCTTCAATGCATCTTCAAATAAAGTATCGCGACATAATGTTGCCAAGGCAAAGGCTGCTTTTGTGACATGGCCTCCTGGCATCGTTAAAGCATCACTCTTCACACATGCTGCTGCTTCATAATAAGTCGCAAGGGCATCACCAACACCAGCCATTAAGAAACGAACAGGTGCATGCGCAATAATATCCGTATCCATTAAAACCATATCTGGATTGGCTCTTAAAGGCAAGTAGGCATCAAATTCCCCATTAGGTTTATAGAGAACGGACAATCTTGAACATGGAGCATCTGTCGAAGCTGTTGTTGGTACGATGATGACAGGCATATGTGCATAGAATGCTACTGCTTTGGCTGCATCCAATGTCTTACCGCCACCAATACCAATGACAACATCACATTCACCTAATTGTTTTTGATGCTTTTCAACTTCTTCTCTTGAACATTCACCTCCAAATAGTTCTGAAGTAAATGGTACATTTGCATCTTTAAAGGAACTTTCAATATCATCTAAGTCATGCACATAGGCATGATGACCAATCATCAAATAAGCACCTTTTGTACCTAATTCCTGATAGTAGGAAGCTAGCTTCTTAATTTCGCCAGCTCCCTGAATATAACTTCCTGGTGCACAAATTATTTTTGTCATAACAAACATCTCCTTTTTTATAAGTCACTCAATTTTTTATTGTCACCATATAAATCATACCAGTCGTTGTTGAAATCTTTAATTGCCTGGGAAATATTGATATTCCCGAAAATTGTCTTAAGAACACCATATGGCGCTGTTATCGCCTGAGCACCAGCTGCTAATGACTCTTCCACCTGTCCTAAGGCATGGAAACTTGCGGCAAGAATCTTACAGTCATAGCCATCCATCGCAATTCTGCTTTCAACCCTATCAATAAGGTCATAAGGATCACCACCAATATTGGCAATACGATTGACATAAGGGGCAATATAGTCAGCACCTGCTTCTAAAGCCATATAAGCTTGCATCACTGTATAGATAGCTGTTGCTGTTACATTTCTACCTTCTGCTTTTAATGCTTTGATGGCTTTAACACCTTCATAGCTTGTAGGAATCTTAATATAGACATCTTCATCTACTTCTTCAAAAATACGCTTTGCATCTTTCAACATATCTTCACATGTTGTACCAACAACCTGTATATGAAGACTTCTTTCTTTTCCAATAATACGTCTGACTTCACGCATATGTTCAAAGAAATCATCTGGGGCTGTTTTTTTGACAATACTTGGGTTGGATGTAATGCCACTAATAGGCATATGATCAACACCATCTCTGATCTCATCTAAGTTAATTGTATCTAATATAAATTCCATTTCTTCTCTCCTATAAACTTTGTTCTGTTCTGCCAATAATATCATCCTGTGTTGCTTTAGAGAGGACATTGAAGAATGCTGAATATCCGGCAACACGAACAATTAAGTCTTTATGTTTTTCTGGATGTTTTTGGGCATCAATAAGCGTTTCTCTTGAAACAATATTATATTGGACATGATAACCATGTAATCGATTAAAGAATGTCTTTATCAACATTTCTAATTTCATTTTGTTTTCATCTGTTGTAAGCATTATTGGGGTCATCTTTTGATTAAGTAGGACGCCACCTGTAATAAGATGGGTTGGTAGTTTGGAAACCGTCTTGAAGACTGCTGTTGGTCCATTCTGATCGGCATTATGAGCAGGGGAGCAGCCTTCAGCTAATGGTTCATGAGCATGACGACCATCCGGTGTGGCCATAGTACCCATACCTTGGCCGACATTGGCAGAAATAGAAGATGTTCCACCATAACGTACACCACCAATAGGTCCTCGACCATAACGTGTATTCTTATACTTCTTCATTTCATCAAGATAGCTATCATATGCTTCTACTACAAGCTCATCAACACTATCATCATCATTGCCATATTTTGGTGCATCATGAATAAGCATATCCTGGATCTTCTGATTTTCTGGTGAACTAAAGTCATCGACAATTGCGTCCCATAACTGGGCCGGTGTGATACGCTTTTCATCAAAGACTAGCTTCTTGATTGCCGAAAGAGAGTCAGCCATATTCGCAATACCCACCTGCAACCCAGAGATAAAGTCATAAACAGCACCACCTTCTTTAATCGTCTTACCACGTCCTAAACAATCATCCGTCAATGTACTACAGAGAATATCAGGAACATCTCTTTCACTAGCCTTATCAATCGCATTTTCAGTAATCACTGAATAGCGTGTCAATTCACGAACCGTTAAATCCCATGCCTTCATCAGTTCTTCATAACTAGTCATATCTTTGAAGTAGCCATAGCCCTTAGTAAATCTCTTGCCACTTGTCATATCAATACCATTATTCATGGCACAAAGAAGAATACGAGGGAAGTTCATATAACTCATACCCGTACAACGATATCCCCATTTACCAGGTACAGCCGTCTCAACACAGCCAATCGCTGAATAATTATAGGCATCTTCTTCCTTGACACCTTTTTCAATGAATGAAGGAATAATGATTTCGTCATTATTGAAAGCGGGCATACCAAATCCTAACTTCACAACTTCAATACATTCATCAAAGAAAACTGGATTGAGATTCTTATGATAACGTACCGTTAAGTTTGGTTGTGTTAATCTTGTTTGGGCAATGGATTGTAATACTGTGAAAGAGAGTTCATTAACAGCATCATGATGATCAGTCGTCTGTCCGCCAATAGTGACATTCTGATACATTGGACTTCCTGCACTTGATAATGTATGGGACTGACTTCTGACTTTATTGATAGTAAGGCTCTTAATCCATAAGTTAGATAGGAGTTCTAAGGCTTCTTCTTTTGTCATGTCTTGTTTTTCAAGTACTGAATGTTTGTAGTAAGGATACATATATTGATCAAAGCGACCATAAGAAAGAGAATGGCCATTTGATTCAATCTGTAGAATCAACTGAATAAACCAGACAGACTGCATAGCTTCATAGAATGTATCGGCTGGTTCATAAGGCACTTTCTGACAAATGCGACTGATTTCTAAGAGTTCTGCTTTTCTCTTTTCATTGTTTTCCTTTTCTGCCATCTCTTTCGCAAGCTGGCTATAACGTAAGGCAAAAGTATGAACGGCTTCAAGGACTATTAAGACAGCGTTATAGAAAACATTTTGATCAATCGCATCAGGTTCACATAGGTCAAGTTGTGACTGCAGTTTTCTAGCTCTTTCTTCATAGCCTTTAAGACCATATTTCAGAACCTTTTCATAATTAACCGCAAGATGAGCATCACCGGCATTCAGCTTGCCTTCCATGCCAAAGAAACCCGTTTCCATAAAGACCTGCACACACTCTGGTAAAAGGTTCATCCCTCGATCTCTTAGCGTATTATTCTTCCAGAAAGGCGCAATACTTCTTAAGTTCTCTTTTGTTTCTTCGGTAATATAGAAAACATCACCATCACGTTTTTCAAACTTATCCAATTCATCAATCACAAATTCCATTGTATATTCAGGGAAGATTGGGGCATTCTTGTTTTTTCTTGCCTGATTTCCCACAAGCAATGTCTTATCTTCAATATAGATTGTCATTTCTTCTAAAATAGCTTTTAACATCAAGGCTCTTAAAAGCACTCTAGGCTTATATTCATTTTCTTTATAAACCTTTGTGACAATCATTGCACGCTCTTCATCAATATAAGGGCGTTCATCAAGTACTTCTTCACGGAATGCTTGCATACGATCAGTAAGCTGACCAAAGTGTTCTTTGTTTTCCATAAGCTTCTCCTTTTAATTTCATTTGAAATACATATCACTTTCTTCTACAACTATATCGTAGCATCATTCAGAAATTAGTCAATATTATATTTCATATAAATTATATTTCAGTTTCATTCGTAAGTTTATATTTACTCTTTACCGTCTAACTGCTACAATAATTGCGAAGGAGAAACAGTTTATGAGTAAAGGTATCTTATTTAATATACAAAAATTCAGTATTCATGATGGCCCTGGTATCAGAACAACGCTATTCTTAAAAGGTTGTCCTTTAAGATGCCAATGGTGTGCAAACCCAGAAAGCCAGCTAGCAAAGATTCAGATTCTCTATCATCAAGAAGACTGCCTGCATTGTCTCAATTGTATTCAACTTTGTCCTACGCATGCATTAACACATCAGGATCAATGCATACATGTAGATTTCAATAAATGTATCGGTTGTCTAGAATGTGTGAAGAATTGTCCTGGACATGCCTTAAGTAATGAAGGGGAATATAAGAGTGTTGAGGAGGTTGTTGCAATCTGTCTTCAAGACTTGCCTTTCTATGAAGAGAGCGGTGGGGGTATTACGATATCCGGTGGTGAAGGCATGAGTCAGCCTGATTTCCTACGTGAATTACTTCCTGCCTTGAAAAAGTACAATCTTCATCTTGCGATTGAAACAACAGGATATGTGCCAGAAGATCTCTTTCATGAATTAGCACAGATGTTTGATTTATTACTCTTTGATATCAAGCATGCCGATTCTAAAAAACATCAAGCAGGAACAAAGGTTGGTAATGAGCTTATCAGAAAGAATCTCAAATGGGCTATTGAACAACACATTGAAATCCTCCCTCGGATACCTGTTATTCCTCATTTCAACGATTCTTTAGACGATGCAAAGTTAATTGCTACATACTTAAAAGAATTAGGCTTAAAGAAAGTCCAGCTCTTACCATTCCATCAAATGGGTGAAAAGAAATATCAATTGCTTCACCGCAATTATGCCTACGAGAATACAAAAGCCTTACATCCCGAAGACCTTCTTTCCTACCAACAAATCTTCACTGATCAGGGCATTGATTGTTTTTTCTAAGTCACATATGATAAGCTGGCTATTTTTTCAGCTATGGTAATATTTTCTTAGAGAGGAGAGAGTCTTTATGAAAAAAACATCGCCTATTCTTCATCATAGCTTCCATCATATTTATTGCATTCTATCTGTTTGACCATTTCGCATATGAATACTATTTGAGAAATTTTGATGTCTTCTTTTCTAACTTTTATCGCTTTACAGTCTTCAGTCGACCTCTTATTCTCATTGCATTATGGTGTGATCATCTCTTTCTTGTATTTAAACGTAAGTAGTAAAAAGTCTGGCAATACATTGTCAGACTTTTATTGAACCTAATTTCCAATTACATTTAACAATAAGGTACTTTTCCTTATTTCCAATTTCTATTTGCAATCTGGTATAATTTTTTATTCCAAATCTTTTATGTATATTCTGCACTCATTTTGGAGTCACTGTAAGTACATATTGAATACAAACCATTTCATTCTAAAAATACATACAATTAAAATATTGTTTCACTCAATTTATAGCATTTTACTCACTAATTGTTTTATTATTTCTAAATTTGTAGAAAACTCAATATGACTAGCATATTTATATTTGCGACAATAATTTTTCCATAAATTCTGCAATGTTGAATCTTCACTTATTGAGCATAATATTTCTTCATAATGCTCCAATAAAGAAAGTGTCTCTCTTTTTCTACATGTTTTATCAAATGCCAATGATAAATCATTATAGTTTATCGAATCCTTATAACGATTAAATAAAGTCGTTATGTCATAAAAATCACGCATACGTGTATTCAACAATCCTCTAGAAAGAATTGTCTGAATTTTTTCTGCAAGTATTGTTTCTAAATTATATGACCAGAGTTGTATTGATTTGTCTTCTAACAACAACGGATATTCATATCTTACTTCTCTAGGTGTAATCACATCACCTGTTGATATATCTATTTTGATTGGCACTATTAAATTTTCTAATTTTGAATTCATATGAATTCTTATTCCTGGATACTCCATATTGTCCATGATTTCAGATATATCATTTAAGATAAATTCAATGTGATCATCAAGAGAAATATCTTTAATTTCATTTATAATTCTTGTAGTTTCTTCTTTTGTTAAATCAAAATTACGTATTGTTGTATCAATGTCCATAGTCGATCGCATCGATATACCAATCATAGAAGTAACCAAGATTCCACCCTTAACAATGAAATCGTCTTTATATTTAGAATACGTTATTCTTTCAAGAAAACGCTCCATCATATAAATACGTAACAAAGTTATAGGATCCGATTCATTTTGTTTGGCGACATTTTTAATTCTACCTTTTATTTGTGCTGGAGTTAAATACATTACAATAAAACCTCCATATATTGTCTAATTATCTTTTCAATTCGAAATGCTTTTGCATACACCATTAAACGATTAAGATCCTTATCATTTCTTTGTAAATAAGTTTTAATCGCCATATTAAAATCCTGAATTTCGAAATTACGTCTACTTCTCACTAAATCACAAATTGTTCTTTCCAAATCATACATTGGGATTTCATGACCAAATTGATTTGTGATTTTAGTCTTTCCTAAATCTAAAAGTCCCTTTTTCACGGTATAAACCTTATAACCAGAGTTTGTTAGAGCAGAAGGATTATATCCACTATAAATTGTAATACAATGCACAAAAGGTTCTCGATCAACCAGACCATAATAATATAAGGCATCATCATGAGAAATAACTCCTTTTGGGCAACGCTGTGATAAAACATAAGCTTCATCTTCCAACACATCTTTTGAAATATAAATACCTGGGCCAACTTTTTCCATACAATTCTTTTTTATAAAATTATAAATAGACTGTCTCGATACATTCACATTCTTTAATTTTTTAACATTCAAAACCTCAATTTTTTTAGAATCCATTACTCCTTTCATTCTCTCACCGCCTTTTACATTCTTGCTAATATTATAATTTATATTAGCAAGAATGTAAATTGAATTCAATTTATTTAATTATTCATATCCAATAATTTATATATTCATTTTGTACTCACGGCCAAAATTGGTATTGATGATTTGTCAAATTAAGTGCAACACGATGTATGTGAGTCTATTTCGTTCATAACTTCATTTGGTGTCTTATAGCCAAGGCACTTTCGTGGCCGATTATTCATCAGTTCAAGATTATGCTTTAGCTCATCTTCATCGACAAGTGATAGGTCCATTCCTTTTGGATAGAATTCTCTTAACAGTCCATTGGTGTTTTCATTTTTTCCTTTTTGCCAGACACAGTATGGATCGCAGAAGTAGGTACTGCAATGCAGCGCATTTTCTATATCTTCATAACCGGCGATTTCTTTTCCGCGGTCGAACGTTATCGTCTTGACCATGTCTTCGGGAAAATCTTTTAATGCTTTGATGATAGCCTGGCTGACAATTTCGGCTGTTCTGTTTGGAACCTTTATCGCAATATACATCCTTGATTTTCGCTCTGCCAGCGTCACAAAACAGGCTGAAGATTTGCACTTGCGATCAATTTTACCAGATACAACAGTATCACCCTCCCAATGTCCTAATTCTTTTCGTTTATAGACATCTTTGGGGCGTTTTTTGATTGTCCTGCCGCCATCATTGAATTTTCCCCTGGTTTCGGCTGGTCTTGTAAAGTTTCCTTTTCTTCTTAGACGTGCCATTGTGATAGGACCAAGCCTTTTCTGGTGAATCATTCGATAGATCGTTGATGCAGAAGGAACTTCGTGTGCTGTTTTTCTATTTGCGATTTGTTCAGGCGACCAATGATCTTCTATTCTGGATTTCACGTAGGATAGCGTATCCTCACAGGAAATATATTTTCTGCCACAATGATGTTTTCTGTTTTGATATGTTTCCTGGGCTTTCGAAGGGATATACCGGGAATCTCGTTCATTTGTTTGGTTACGTTTCAATTCTCTGGAAATCGTACTCGGACTTCTTCCAAGCTGCTTCGCTGTTTCACGAATCGATACGTCAGAAGAAGCAAGCAAAGATATGACTGTTTTCTCATTTATGTTAAGATGGCTGTAGTTCATGGGATTCTCCTTGATAAATGTTTGTTTTGTCACTCACATTTTATCATTGAACCCATGAACTTTTTTATTCTTATAGGTTGTTGCACTTATTATCTACGCAAAAAAGCTATAAGGTTCATTTTATTGAATTCTTATAGCTTTGCTATAAATGATGTTAAATTGTATTTCTAATCATCAATTATTTCTCAGAGTCCATTGAAACCACGACCAATAAATCGGACAATACCCATATTTTTAATGTGACGTTTTATAGTCTTGGAACTTACTCCTAACGTCATTGACATTTTTTGTACTGATTTTATTATCCTTTTTTATCATATTCAATATTTGAATTTCCAACGGATTGGTATCTTTTTTCTGAGGGATATTGTAATTTAAATTTGGCATCACAACTGTAATTAGGCTGTCTTTCCGGTAAGGAATCTTTTCAATCATCCTAATAATTTTGATAATGAATTAAAGATTCATATATAGTTCCTTTACTATCTTCTAAAGCTTTATTCTTATATTCCTTACTCTTTGATTCATTACCCATATTCTTATAGATAACTGATAATAAGAATTCAAGATAGGGAGTATCTTCATTGTTTTTAGTATATTCTACATCTGCAAGATTAGATTTTAGTTCGTCATAATACTTATTTCCACCCTTAATTAAAGTATCATTGACCATATCCATCTGTCTACATAGGGCATGATTATTTGTTGTGCTAACCATTTCCAACAAATAATCAATCATAGATGCATTTTTCTTATCTACATATCTATAGAATACTGATTGTGCAAGAGCAGACTTCTGCTTAGAATTCATAGGAACATGATCCATTATATTGTTTACTAGAGTATCTATTTGTTTGTCATCATTTATCTTTAGATAAACATTTAAAAGTAAGTATTCTCTATTAAATTGGGGAATACATATCTTAGCTAGTTTAGTTGCCATTAAGTCTTCTATTGCCTTAATATCATTGTTTTGGAGTAATGTTAGATAATTATTTAGGAGTTTCTTTCTGATGATTACTGGAATAGTACCAATAATAGCAATCACTATAACGACAATTAACATAGCATTCATACTTTTATGACCCTTTCTCTATAAACTTTATAATATCATTTAATTCATCAATAATTATATCTGCCTGGCTCTGATCCAAGCCAAACTTATCATCTTTTAAAGCTAATACCTTAATACCAGCTTTATTTGCAGCTAATATTCCTTTAGGTGAATCCTCAATAATAACAGCTTCATCTTTATTCACATTTAACTCTTTGATTGTATGTAAATATATTTCTGGATTTGGTTTACTTTCTTTGAATTGTTCACCACTTACTATAAGTGAAAAGTACTTTCTTAAACCAGCCTGATCCAATGCATTATTAATAGTATATAACCTAGAAGAGGACGCTAATGCTATTTTATAATGTTTGCTTAAGTGTTCTAAAACGGAATAGATCTGAGGTCTAACTACCGCTTTATAATCACGATCTAATGAACGAAAATATTCTTGAAGCATATTTTTAAATGTCATGAAATCAATTTTTCCATTCCACATTGTGTATGCATGTTCATAATATAATTTACTATCAATACCAATGAGAGGAATACAATCACTTACTTGTATTTCTATATCATGCTGTTTAAAAAATCTTATCAAATCATTTATATACATGGTTTCACTATCAAAGATCACACCATCCATATCAAAAATAACAGTTTTAATCATAATTATAAATACGAGCAGGCATTATATAATGCCTTGCCCGTTTTCTCTTTTTAGTATTCTAAGCACTTATAGTATCTTCTGATGTCTAATGGATGACGTCTGTTGTGTTCTAGATGAACATTAAGTCTCATGAATGCTGATCTCATTACGATTGGAGATAAGATACCTCTGAATTCATCTCTGATACCAGGTAATTCAAAGTTCTTAGTATCGATAGTTGTAACATTTGCACAAATTTTACCAACAAAGTTTTCAACACGATCCATTTCTGGTCTAGTCTTATCTTCACCCTTGATTAATAATACTGTAGTATCTCTTTCGATAACTTCTAATAAACCATGGAAGAAGTTAGCTGCTGAAATAGGACGTGTGCGCATCCACTGCATTTCTTCCATAATACACATACCATAACATTGAGCCCAGTTTTCAAGGTTACCTGAAGCTACTAAGTATGTAAGTGATGAATCACAGTATTTATCTGCATATTCTTTCATCTGAGCATCTGCATCTTTATATACCTGAACGATATCTTTTGGTAAGTTCTGCATATCAGATACTAATTCATCATACTTATCGAATTGTCCAGCATTCTTCATGAATCTTAAGACAACTGTATACCACCAGTAATATTCTCCACCTACTGTTGTAACTAATTCATCAACTTTGTTTGCGATTGGAGTATCAACTACTTCTACATAACCAATAACTCTAGCACCTACTTCATGTGCTTTATCAATAGCCTGTTCTACTTCTACTGTATGACCAGATAATGAAGCAACAACTACTACTGAATCTTTTGTAAAGTTTGCATCACCTTCATATAAGAAGTCTGTAGCATTAGTTAAATATAATGGTAAAGAGCATCCTAACTGTCTAGCTGTATGGAAAATTTGTCCTGCATATAATAGTGTTCCACCAATACCAACTAAGAAGATATTCTTATATCCATCTTCACAAATTTTATCTACTACCTTTTCTACCTGAGGAATCATATTTACCCCATTCAAATGATCTGTATAAACTTTCTTTTCATCAAAATTAAACATAAAATTTTCTCCTTTTTTATTTATAAATATTTTTTTAAGCTGCTAAGATTCCAAATTGTGCACAGATAATGCCAAAGATGGCTGTACCAATAATCATAAGAATGACATTTGTCTTTTTCTGTAACAACTTATAATAGATTGCAGTTGCCGCTAAAGGTAATAAGCCTGGCATAATACCATCTAATACACTTTGAATCTGTGTAGCTGACTTACCACTACCGATTTTTAATGCTGTTTTAGCTACAACTAGTTCGTTTGTCATACCACCAATGACCATAACCCCTAAAATTGCAGCTGCTAACATGAATTTTTCCATCAAACCAGAGGCCTGAACTTTTTCTAAATAGTTAGCTCCTAATTCATATCCTTTAATTGCACATACATAACGTAAGATGAAAGTAGGAATATTGAAAATTAAGAAGAATAGGATTGGTCCAAGAATATTACCCTTAATAGCAAGAGATGTACCAATACCTACTGCTAATACACGAAGAGTTCCTAAGATAAGTGAATCACCAATACCACTTAAAGGACCCATTAACGCAGCTTTTACTGCATTGATAGATGATGCATCAAAATCATCATTTGCTCTATTCATCTCTTCCATAGCTAGTGTGATACCACCAATGAAAGGTGTGACATGAGCTGTACAGTTAAAGAATTCCAAGTTTCTATGTAATGCTTCTTTTAATCCTTCAGGATCATCTTTATAAATCTTTTTAAGAGCTGGACCTACCATGAATTCAAATCCCATATGCATCTGTCTTTCATAGTGCCATGAGAATTCCATTGGTAATGATCTCCAGAACATTCTAACTAAATCTTTTTCTGTAATAACGCCACCGTTTTCAGCATTGATTGGTGTGCCTACTTTAGAAGTCATCGTCATCATCCTCCTCTACTACATCTGTTGCTAACTGTGTTTTTTTACCTGTGAAATCAATTGTTGTAAAAATGATAATAAGACCTAAGAGTGCGATACCAACTACTGGTAATTTGAAGTATGCTGATAATACAAATCCTAAGAAGAAGAATGGTACGACCTTCTTATTCATGATCATCTGAGCTAACATAGCAAACCCAATGCCTGGTAATAAACCTGTTGCGATAGTTAATCCGTTAGTAATAACAGCTGGAATAGCTTCTACAAATTTCTTCATTGCATCTGAGCCAACTGAGAATCCAATGAACACCATTAAAAATAGTACTGTGCATGTTAAGAACCCTGTAGCCATATGAATGACACTTACCATATGTACATTACCTTTTTCAGCATAGTTATCAGCTACTTTACCAAGCAATGGTCTAACTAATGAGAAGAAGATATTATCAATTGCTACTGCAAGTAAAGCGATTGGGAACGCCATTGTAAATGCAACTGCAGGTCCCTTACCTGTAACAATCGCAAATGCTGTTCCTAATACACCACCAACAATAACGTTTGGCGGAATAAATGCACCAACTGAATAAGAACCTAAGAATGCTAGTTCAAGCGTTGCACCAATCTTAATTCCTGCATCAAGATCACCTAACACTAACCCTACTAATGGGCCCAAAATAATAGGTCTTTGTAACTGATTTGTACCTGTAGCTAAATCACATTTCCCTAAGAATGCGATACAGCCTAGTAAAAACGCCTTCAACATCATAATCTTTTTCCTCCTTTATAGAACGTTTTTAGCTAACATCTTTTTATCTGTTGGAACCATTCGAATTTCAACTTCGTCACCTCTCTCGATTAGTTCCTTTACTAATGAAATTTCTTCATCAGTTAGATTCACTGCTTTAGAAATATTCTTTGTTTCATTTGTAGCCTTTGTTCCACCAAGTGTTACAGAATGAATATCTGCTTTTGTCATCAATTCGTAAGCATCTTTTACGCTTTCAACAATAATAAATAACTTGTATTTATCTGTTACTCCTGAATTTAATGCTTTGATTGAATCTTCAATATTCTTAATAACTAATTTTGTTCCTGCTGGCTTTGCCATTTTAATAGCTGTTTTTCTAAGATTATCATTAGTAACTGCTGTATTTGCAATCAGGATGCAATCAGCTCCTAATGCACTTGTCCAAGAAAATGCTACCTGACCATGCAATAAACGATGATCAACTCTTAACCCTACTAACATAAATCCACCTTCCTTTTTTAGAAATCTTCGTCTTCTGTATTAACGACAATATTATCTTTATTTTTTAATTGAATTCCTTCTTTTCCTTCTTTTAAGGCATTATCAACATCAATACATCCGCTACTGTTTTTAATAACTAATTCTAAAATTATATTCATGTTCATTCCTGAAATAATTTCTACATTATCCATATCCAGCAACTGGATTAAAGCGTTATAAACGCTACCCCCTTTGATATCACATACAATTATGAATTCTTCTAAAGAAGTACTGATCCTTTCTTTTAATTCATTGACATATTCGTTAGGATTGCGTCCTGGTAACAAACTATATGTTTCTACATCAGCAGCTAATTCCCCAACAATCATTTTTACTGAATCAAGCATTCCTGAAGATAATCCTCCATGTGATGCAAGTATGATTTTTGCCATGATTTACACTCCTTTCCACTCATCTTAGTTCAAGCAAACTTCGTGCCAGTTTATAGATTAGTTACGCTTAATCTGTAGAACTAGCTTCCACTTTTAAACAAGCAAAAAGTGTGCCAATTAATGGCACACTAATCATTAATAATATAGTTGTATATATATTCTATTTCTTCATCTGGAATCTCAACGTTGTAGTATGTCTTAACTTCTTTCATTGAGATATTTACTTGATCTATAAATTCTTGATGCTTTTCTTTAAAGTCAAGATCAGTAAAGTTTGAAATAGGTTGTCTTGTCACTAATCTTTCTACAAGACAACAAATATGAACATATAACCCAAAGCATGTTCTATTCTTAAATCTCTTATGTAGGATATTCTGTAAATAATCAATTGCTTTCGCAACATGTTCAAGTAGTTTATCTGGATTTAATATAGTCAAGTTATTCATGACATTGGATAATGTGAAATTACGCAAGATATTCTTTTCGAATATCTCCATCTGAACTTGAGTCATATACTTTCCAAAATATACTTCTATGGCATTCTGACTTTCGTTAATAATCAATTCTTGTATGCCTATATATTTCATAGATTCAATGTTTGGATCAAGTGTTCCAATGACACATACAACCTCATAATCATTCATTAACTGATCATATACCTGTTTACGTATTAAAGCAGGATAATCATAAGTAATAATCTTTAGATTAGAATCTTCAGGTAAAGAATTGAATAAGATTTCTTTGATCTTATCAGCTGTTCCAAGACCTGATGCACAAGAACAAATCACAATAGGTTCTTTCTTTTTCTTAAGTTCTACATGCGTTTTATAGATGTTTTCCTTAAGAATAGAATCGATTACTTCAGTCACTGTTTTATTGAGTTTAATTCCCTGTCCTATTTCTAGCGCACATTTAGTATTAATATTGTTTACTAAGGCAATATCCGCATTACTTGTATCTAATCCCTGATATATTTCTTCAAGAGAACCCATATCAACCAATAAATAAAGCTTTGAGATATTACCAACATATGCAATGTAATCATTGATCTTTCTTGTAATGGTTTGAACATCCACATCTAACGGCATATCAATCGCATCAAATATATAACTATTCAACATTCTATTGGCTGCTTCTGCAATAGAACTTGCAGTTGAATAACCATGTGCAATAATAATCGCAATTGTGAGATCTTCACCAGAATGTACAAAATACTTAATCATACAAATACAGATAATACATTCTACAAAGTCATCAATACCCTGATTCATATTATTCTTTAAGTAATGAGAAACATCCTGTCCTATTTTATATTCACGATGAAGTTCAAGTTTTAGATATTTCTTTAAGTTTTTTACTTCATCATAATTCTCATTGATCCAGTTATTTGTGAGATATGTATTTTTAGAGAATTCTGAGACATATGTAGCCAATGCAATCAACTCATTATGTGAAGTCCTAAAGCCATAATGTTCAGTGATATTATTAAATATCTTTTCTAGATAGTTTGTAAGATAATCAATTGAACCAGCACGATTATCATTAAATATAAGTTTCTCAAAATATCTATCTACAGTATTCTGTGCATTTACTGCAAATGACTGATCTCTTTTAAGATTAATTAATGATTGATAAAAATCTTTAACAATACCCTGATCTGATACAGGAAGAAGTGTGTTAAGAGAGACAAGCTTATGCTTCTTCATAATCATAGAGGAAACATCCATACTATTTCTAATATTTTCAGGTAAATCATAAGCATGAATTTCTAACGTATTTGAATTACTTTTATATAATGCACTCACACAGCTTGCCTGAATAGTATTAGTCAGTTCACCAATATTACCTACAAATGTGTGATTCAATAACAACTCATAAACGTTAGATGAAATAAGAATTGTTTTATTCACACGCTTCTCTTCGTTCTTCAAAAAGCTATACATGAGTTCTAGCTTTTCATTTTCTCCTCTTTGTGCAAGAGATGGAATTGTAAGAATAACTGGAATACGTCTAAGGAATGTTTTTAATAATGCTTTTTGTGGCTCTTCTGTTGTCGCAAATATAATTCTACATTTTGATTTATACCATTTATTGTTGTCACCTACTAAATGATAGATTCCCTGGTCCATATAAAGAAATAATTTTTCTTGACATTCTGCATTTAAACAATGCACTTCATCTAAGAATAATACACCACCATCCGCAAAATGTAATAAACCTAAGTTATCACTATCTGCACCTGTAAAAGCACCTTTTTTATAGCCAAACAGATTAGCTGTGAGTAATTCTGGGTTATTTGCATATTCTGAACAGTTCACCTGTACAAAATTCTTAGATGCATCAATTAGGCCTGTATCTACACAATACTCATACGTAAGTTTAGCCATAAATGATTTACCAGTACCAGTCTGTCCATAAAACAACATAGGTAATCCTACTGGTGGGTAAGATACTGTTGCCTTAATCTTCTCTACAATCTGATACATGCTTTCATTAGACCCAATAAGCTTTTCAAAGTTCTTTAATTCTGTCTGATTGTTTAATTCAGCTTCCAATTCATCTAATGATTTGTATTCATCTGATAAAAGCTTCTTCTTATATTTACTTTCAAGAGAACCTCTTGAAAGATATAAAACAGGGCTTGTTTTGATTTTAATAAGCTTCTTGTCATTAAATAGTTCATTTAATAGTTTTGTTACTTGGTTTCTGCTTAGTTTCAATTCTTTTGATAATTGTACAGATTGACATTCTTCATATGAATTTTGATCCATTCTTCCAATGATCAACAACATGATTTTTTCTTTCAATGAAATCACCTCATAGTTCATGATAAAACAAATAAAACATGTGAGCAACAATAGTTATTCGGTATACTATTTTGATAAATATCTAGATAATAATTGGCACGAATTTTGCTATATAATCGGTAGAGTAAACAGTTTATGAAAACCAGGTTCAGGTGCCTGTTTCATGACTAAATTCACTCAGATAGTTCTTCCAAAACTGGTTTCAACTTGATTTTGAAAATTGCTAAATTCAATGCATCTGCTGAAAAGATAAAAAGCGTCCGAAACAGGGCATAATGAAGGTATCGTCTGTCCGGAGGCTATTTCCGGCAAGCATATGTTCAGGAAATCTTCATGCTAGAACTCCATTGCATAGTCAGTGCCATTGATATGGTAGAAGAGCTGATCTGCATTGTAGATGGGGTTCCCATCGGTTATGAACACCAGGTCGTCAGGAATCTCATCGTAGTGCATGAGTACGTCGTGAATGGACTTGACGGCATTGAGGGTGTCACGCTGAGGCGTCTGACTTCTCTTATTGGCTCTCCGTGCTTTTCAATGTGCTCCCTGTTGTAGTCATCGAAGCTCATCTGCCTGTATGTCTGGGATTCAGGTTTTCTGAACACAGGAGGCCTGCTGTCAACGGTAAAGTCGGCATACTCCTGCATGCGTTCCTTAGATCCAAGTGACCGTGCCCAGATCTTACGGCAGGATTGATTTTTCTGTCGAAGTAATCGATGATCCATGAGATATGATTGTGCGCTTCATCAATGTGATAGATGAGGTCAGTGTCCTTGAGAGCGTTACTGACGTTTTCAGGAATGTTCTTCACGAGAAGCAGAAGCTCAATGAACTTAAGGAACTTGAAATTCTGCTTAGAGAATTTATCAATTACTTTCTTAATCTGTGTTTTACTAGCCATGTGGGTTATCCGTCTTTCTTGATGGTTTAGTTGCTAACAAGTATAGCACGGATAATCCATTTTTGTTTTGGAAAAACATAAACCTGACAGGATAAGTACAGTTAACAGCTGCTTATATAGAGAACATTGAGGGGTAGTGAATGTTCATTGCATCATGCAAACTTTTGACACTACCTATAATAGTGAGGGTGGATGAATATGAAACAAAAAATGCAATATATTCAAACATTAAAGCAAACATTAAAATTAAATCAAAAACTATTAAAATCGTTAGATTTCCTTACTGACAACATTGATGATATCAATAAAGTTGTTCAACAAGTATTAGAAACCAATCCTTTTTTAGAACTGAAATCACCTAAAAACTATGATACACAGCAGTTTATTGAAAGTATTTCTAATAAACGTTCTTTAAAAGATGATCTCTATTTACAATTAAGTGCATGTACTCGTCCATATAATGAAGATTTGATGGATTATTTGATTGAATCATTAGACGATAGTGGGTTCTTATCCTACCCTATTGATCAATATATCACTGACTTGAATATAGATAGAGAAATTCTTAATGCTCATTTAGATATATTACATTCTTTTGAACCAAATGGTGTTGGTGCAGCTGATGCGATTGATTCAATTATCATTCAATTAAAAAATAATAATAAAACAAAAAGCTATACACTATTTAGAGATTATCAGGATGTGATCTTAACTCAGAACTATTCACTCATTAAACAGAAAACAGGATTGAAAAAAGAAGAAATAGACCATTTATTTTATGAAATACGTTCTTGTAATCCTTTCCCATGTAATATGTATAGTTCATCCCAGGATGATTATATCTCACCAGATATTTTAATAGAGGTAGAAGATTCCAATATCATGATTACCCCTATCAATCAACCTGAACTCATAGTAAATAATCTTCTTTATGAGAAGGTAAAGAATGATGAGAATATGAAAGCTTATTTTAATGATGCACATTTCTTAATTGAAAATCTTACAAAGAGAAATCAAACAATATTATTTGTCGCAAATGCTTTAGTTCATATCCAAAGTGGTTATTTCTTATACGATGATGAGTTATATCCATGTACTTTATCACAACTTGCAAGTGAAACAGGATTCCATGAATCTACTATTTCACGTACATTAAATAATAAGTACTACAGCTATAATGGTGAGGTTTATCCTCTTAAACAACTTCTTGTTTCTCAAACTGCCTCAGGGGATAGTAGTGATTCTATTAAAAAGGCTATTGTGGAATTAGTTGATAGTGAAGATAAAGAACATCCACTTTCGGATAATCAGATTCTTAAAAAACTAGAAGAATTAGAACTACATTGTTCACGTCGAGTAATTGTCAAGTATAGACAACAATTGAATATTCCTTCGTCTACTAAACGTAAGGCTATTAAATAAGTCAGTGGCTTATCTAAACTGGTTCAAAAGTCAAGGACAGAATGTTGAAAGTCCCTGCTAAATGAGCATCACCGTAAGGTATTACTCATTTTTTCGCGCCCTCTATCACGCTTTTTCCACAAGATAAATTATCACAATAAGTGCAACAGCCTATAAGAATAAAAAAAGCTATTATTGAATAGGCTTTGAACAAACAACATTCTTATTAAACAAAAGTAAAATTTAGATTGCTTAAAATGTATGAAAAAAGTGCTACTTTATATAGCACTCTTAGTCAACTTTGATGACTTCTACATTCATTTCATTGAGATAGATTTCATCTTCTTGAGGAATATGGGTATCCGTGTAAACCTTAGCGACATTTTTTGTATCCAGGAGATTGACTGTACCGATATGGCCAAACTTCTCACTTTCTGTCACGATTATAACCTGGGTTGCCTGTTTTGCCATTTCTCTGACAGTCTCAGCGCGTAAATAGTCCTTTCCTGTAAAGCCTGATTTCTCTGAAAAGCCATCTGCACCAATAAAGTACTTATCGACAAAGAAATTCTTGGCATTATTTATTGTGATTGGTCCAACAAGAACCTGGGATGATGCTTGATATTCACCACCAAGCAAGATAACTTTAACTTCTTCATTACGTATGTAATCAGCAATGAAAGCTGAGTTAGTAATAATGGTGATGTTTTTCTTGCTTTGGGCAATCTCTAATGCAACGAGTGCACAACAAGAACCTGATTCTATCATGATGGTTTCACCATCATGGATATCTTCACATACTTTCTTAGCTATGCGCTGTTTCATTTCATAGTGATACGCTAATCTATTATTCATATCATCACTGTTATTTAATGTCGCATAGCCATGATTACGGATAATGAGACCTTGTTGTGTTAGGGCATCTAAGTCTTTACGAATAGTGACTTGGGAAACTTCCATCATTTCTGCAAGTTCTTTGACTTCTAGTTTTTCATGCTTTGTAAGAGCGTCAAGAATACGATTTTGTCTTTCTTTCATATTGTTTTACCTCTTTTGTATTCTAACACATTTAGTTTCATTTGAAATATGTATAAAAGAAAAAGTCCATAATTTGGACTTTCTGTTATTATTTTTGATTCAGTTCTTCTTTAATCTTTTTAAACTGCCTGTCTACAAAGATTAAGATTGGGATAAGGATCAGAAGTGTAATAATGACTTCTACCTCTAAAGACCAAGATAGCTTTTCACCTAATGTACGCATTAGAACCAATACTAATGGATAGGCAAACATAATGACGGATAAGATATTAGCTCTTGTTTTCCCTTTCAATATAATGACCTCCTCCCATAGCTAATACTTTCTTACTTATAGTATATATGATAATTATTGATTCTATGTTGTCTTTTTTGCTTTTATTTTTGCATTTTTCAACACAAAAAGGTCGATTGCTCGACCTTAAGCTTACTCATATGCCTGATCTTCATCATATTCAACAAGATCATCAAATGTCTGTCTTCTAATGACAACTTTACTTTTACCTTTATACGTAAAGACAACAGCTGGCTTAGGTAACTGGTTGTAGTTAGATGACATTGTATAGTTATAAGCACCTGTTGAGAAGACGGCAAAGATATCACCTGCTTCAATATTGCCTGTGACATGGAGATCCTTACAAATCAGGTCCCCAGACTCACAGCACTTACCGGCAATTGTGACAACTTTTGTCTTTGTCTCACCAGCTTTATTAGCTACAACGCCATCATACTTTGCATCATAGAGTGGGGTACGAATATTATCAGCCATACCACCATCAATGGATACATATGTACGTACATCAGGAATTTCCTTAATCGCACCAACAGTATAAAGTGTAATACCGGCATTGCCGACAACCCAGCGACCTGGTTCAATTAAGACCATTGGTCTTTCCCAGCCACGTTTTTCATAAGCTTCACTGATGACATTCATGATTTCTTCTGTAATAGTTTCAAAGTCAAGAGGGTGGTCTAGCTTATTGTAGGCAATACCATAACCACCACCAGCATTGATCTTCCTAACAACAACCCCAAATGTCTTATAGATTTCATCAACAAATCCCATAAATGTACGCATCGCTGAAATATAAGCATAGAGGTCAAAGACCTGAGAACCAATATGGGCATGTAAGCCTTCAAATTCCATATTCTTACTATCAAGAATCTTTTTGATCGCTTTGAGATAAATACCATAATGACTAGAGAAGCCAAATTTTGTATCAACATGGCCAGTCTGAATGAAGTTATGTCCACCTGCTTTAATACCTGGAACAACACGTACTGTTGCTTTAACTACAGTATCTAATTCACCTGCAATCTTGTCACATAATTCTAGTTCATAGAAGTTATCAACGACAAAGTGTGTAACCCCGTGTTTTAAAGCATATTCGATTTCACTAGGTAATTTGTTGTTGCCATGGAAATAGATTTTATCAGGATCAAAGCCTGCTCTTAGGGCAATGCTGATTTCACCTGCAGAGACACAATCAATTCCAATGCCATATTCACTTGCAAGTTTATAGATGGCAAGACAGCTAAATGATTTGGATGCAAATAATGGTAATGTGTTTTCATATTTGTCCATGAACTTCTCTTTGAGTTCATTCATTTGATGTCTGATATGTCCTTCACTCATAACATAGAGTGGAGTACCATATTTTTTCGCTAAGTCTGTGGCTTTAACGCCATCGATATAGAGGTCGTTACCTCTTATATCCGCAAATTGTGTTTGTAATACCATTTTTGCATTTCCTCTCATGTATTAATTATATAGTGTTTCTAAGTTATAGAATCCAACTTCTTTTTGTGATAAAGCTTTCAAGGCGCTAACTGCACCTTTTGCAAAGATGTCTCTGCTTAAGGCAGTATGTTTAATTTCGATCAGTTCATCATCGCCACCATAGAGAACAGTATGTTCACCATAAATTGTCCCCGCACGAATAGACTGAATACCAATTTCATTATGTTCTCTTGCGACATGTTTAGATTGACGATCATAAACAGGATGAGCACCATCAATAGAGCTAGCTGCGGTATTGTAAAGCATTACAGCTGTACCACTAGGGGCATCAATCTTACGATGATGATGAGCTTCAGTAATCTCGACATCAAAATTGTGATTGTAGAAATCCTGTGTAAATTCTTTGACCATCTTGTTAAGCATGGCAACACCATAAGATGTGTTATAGCTCTGGAAGACAGGAACTTCTTTAGCTAAGTCATGAATAGCTTGAAGCTGTTCTTCACTAAAGCCCGTTGTCGCAAGAACTACAGGAATCTTATGTGCACGGACATAAGTCATAATGCTTTCTAAATTAGCAGGATGTGAGAAGTCAATAACAGCATCAGCTTCTTCTTTCACATCATTGATATTTGTATAATAAGGGACTTCTGGTGTTTGATCAAAAACAGGAGATACAACTGCTGCAAGTGTTAATGTCTCATCTTCATTAACAGCCTTACATACCTTCTTTCCCATCACACCATATCCAACAACAATAACTCTCATAAACTACCATCCTTTACTTTCAAAAGATTTCATCGCATCAAACAACAACTGTTTATTCTCATTTGTCGTAGGAATAAGTGGTTTTCTTAATGCTTCTGATTCAATATAACCCATATGTTTTAATGCAGCCTTAGGCATAATTGGGTTTGTATCAATAAATAAGTACTTAGAAACATCATTGAAATCTAAAGCCATTTCTCTTGCTTTTTCTAAGTCTCCCTTTAATGCATATTGGGCAAACATTTCTGTTTCTCTTGGATAAAGGTTAGCAAGAACTGAGATCACACCTTTTCCTCCAGCAGCAATAAATGGCAAGATATTGTCATCACAGCCAGAATATAAATTAAAGTCCATGTCTCTTGTACGTGTTAAGACTTCCATGGCATAAGCAATATCATCTGTAGCATCCTTCATAGCGACAATATTAGGAACTTTCGCTAATTCAACAACTGTATCAACACTAATCTTCATGCCTGTTCTACCTGGTACATTGTACATAATGAGTGGTAATTCAGGGGCTGCTGCGGCCACTGTCTTATAGTGATCAATTAAGCCACGCTGGCTTGTCTTATTGTAGTATGGTGTAACGACCAAGTTGGCATCAGCACCAACAGCGGCATTAAATTTTGCCTTTTCTACAGCCACAGCTGTATTATTTGAACCACCACCAGCAATAACCTTAGTCTTTGTACCTTTACACATATCAACAGCAATCTTCGTTAATTCCTGTTCATCTTCCCATGTAATCGTTGCTGGTTCACCTGTTGTCCCATTGACAAGAACAGCCTGCTGTCCACCATCAATCATACGTTGTACATGTTTCTTAAATCCTTCAAAATCAATACTGCCATCATCATGCATAGGCAAAATCATAGCAACTGCACTACCTTCAAATAATGCCATTATTCAATTCCCTCCTTGATTTCTTTTTGTGCCTTCTTGAGATATTTCTTATCAATAACTAAAGAAATAGAGATTTCACTTGTCGTGATCTGATAGAAAGGAATCTGGGCTTTACCGAGAATCTGGAAGACTCTTGCAGCTACACCGGATTCATCCTTCATATCTTCACCCTCAACTACTAGTTTACCAGTATTCTTGCTGGAATACACTTCCATTCGTGGGTGATCCTCTAAAATCTGTTTTATGGCCTGATTAAGTTTGGACTGGTCTTTAGCTTCACAGGTGAAATCAATCTGCATTTCATTTTCTAAGTTTGCACTAGAAATCATATCGATATTAATATCATGACTTGCTAGTACACCAAAGATCTGTCCGACAAATAATGAATTCTTTTCAACATTCTTCATTCTTACCTGAATAATGTCTTCATCAATTTCAACACGTGTAATAACCTTCTTATCCATTGTCATTCCTCCTGATATATAAAAAAGTACAATAGATGAGGGCTACTGTACTTGAAAAAACATATAAGTTCAATAGCACTCCACATTCCTGTGACAGTGAAGTAGATATTCTCTAAATCACCAGGAAAAACAAGTTTACAGCCTCATTCAACCTTCGGCGGTTTCTCCTCCAACAATACCTGTCTGTAAACATTGATACTGTCTTCTTAGCACCCGCGCCTCTATTTAGGCAAATACTAACACAAAGCGTATGAAAATACAATGAAGCATTTCAAATATCTTGAATAAGTGCTGATTTTATATTGTATAATAGGAGTGAGGTGATGATCTTGAAACTTGTACAAATCATACTCTATATCTTACTTGTCATTATTCCAATGCTTTACTTTTTACATCTCTTAAAAAGAGAAAGCCTGTTCTATAAATGTCTTGTTGTATTGATTGCCTTATTTTCTGGCAATGGCATATGGCTGAAGTTCTACTTTCATCCCAATAATCTTCTCTTTGAATATTTTGTCATTGCGACCCAGGTACAGCTCTGGTTCCTCTATATTCTCTTCTTGATTATTGTTCTTTACCGCTTTCTCTTTACATTTATTCGTCATAAACCATTTCGTAAAGGCCATATCTTAATCATCATTCTAACAATTACTTTAACTGCTTCAGGCTTCACTGAACACTATATGAAAAGGCGTCATCACTATGATGTCACCATCAATAAACAAAGCAGTATGAAAAACTTAAAGCTCTGTGTTGTTTCTGATTTTCATATTGGTACTGGTTCTTATCTCAAGACAGTTGATAACTTTGTCAATCGTGTCAATGGTGAACATTATGATGCCATCTTGATGGTGGGGGATATCTTTGATGAAAATACACCGGATGCACTAATTCCACAATGTCTTAAATCCTTCAGTCATCTTAAAAGCACCTATGGCACATATGCGATTGCCGGCAACCATGAGTACTACCGCAAGAATACAAACTTCCTGAACGACCTCAACAAGTATCATATTCATTACTTACGTAATCAGTATGTTGAGGTTGATGGAAAATTTAATATTGTTGGCTTTAATGACCATACAAGTCATGACCACTACAACATCAATCAAGTTATCGCCAACATGAACAAGAGCCTCCCAACAATCACCCTTGATCATAACCCCGATCGTTATAAAAAATACCATGACTTTACAGACTTACAGCTTTCTGGTCATACCCATAATGGTCAGATCTTCCCCGGCAATATCTTCATGAACCTTTACTTTGATTATTCTTATGGACAACATCAATATGGTCATGAAGATATCATTGTCACTAGTGGGATGGGGAGCTGGGGATTCCCATTCAGACTTGGTACCCAAGCTGAATATTGTGATATTAACCTTCAATTTAGTAAAAAGTAAGTGACACATTCAAATAAGTGTGTGAACGCTTACAAAAAGACGCCCTTTTTACGAAAAAGCTATAGACAACCTCTCTAAAAATCGTTATAGTACTAGCGAAGTTAATCAATACATACTTCAAAAGAGAGGGTATTATATGACTATCACAGTACAGAAAGAATTCGAAAATATCGAAAAAGATGTCACAAAAAAAATAGATAAATATATAGAAGAATATAATCTGTCCGTTGAACAAAATGCCAAAGAAAATCTAGCCATCCACCTCGCACTCTCAATCACAAGAGAATTATCAGGTAACTATATTCAGACAAGTCATTCACAGTTAGAAAGCTGTAAAGACTTACCTACATATCCTATCGCTAAGAAATTAGTGATGGAATTGGCAGATGATTATAATACAGGCGCAAGTGAACTTGACTTCTATACCGCAGCTATGTATTTATCCAATCTTGATCAATGGGATTTAGAATTTAATTCTACATTTGATATTATTGATGATGAAATGGGTTCTATTATGGATGAGGCTCTTGATGAAATTAAAGATAAGCTTGGTGTTGATCTTAAGCTTAATGACACATTCTATAAAGGCATGACATTACATTTCTATCCTGCATTAGAGAGATTAAAACATAATAATCAGTTAATGGACAACCCATTAGTAGATATGGTATCAGCCAGTCATGAAAAGGAATATCAGTGTGCTGAAATTCTGAATAATATTGTCAAAAAGCATTACAACAAAGATTTCAATGAAAATGAACTTGGCTATATCACACTACATTTCGGAACAGCATTCTATAGTCCAGAAAGTCATTAGAGGATTCCTGACGGAATCCTCTTTTTATTTAATGAGATAGGCAAAAATATTTAAGAAGATAACCACACACCCTACAATAAAACTATTCTGGATGATTTCATGACGATCCTGTTTATAGGTATAGTAGATTGTGCCTAAGCCAAAGAATATCTCCATAAAAGCAAGCCTTTGAATATAATGTGCTATAAAATGATATTTATTCGTATTCAAGAAATAAACCATGACAAAAAAGATTACAAGTATAATACTAAAACAGTTCTTGAAGAAACCTAACTTATTCTTCACAATCATCACTCCCTGTATGTATTGTGACATTATTTCTACCACAAATTCAATATCTATTACAATGCAATATTGCCATAATCCATTAGTACCTATATTAATGTTATAATGCTATTTCTATTGAATTAATTCTACTTTCATTTTAATTGTTTTATTTTTGAAAATACTTCGTTTGTTTTTAAATTAAATATAAATATTTTATCATTTGACTTTATATATAAATACCTACTATCTTCCACATCATTACATGATATCAAATAATAATCTCCATATTCGGCATTATTGAACCATCCTGCTGTGTAATTTTTATTAAATACTCCCTTTATTTTCTCACCATAATCCAAATCATTGATATATTTTATCTCACTAATGTCTGAATAATAAATACTTTCTTCGCTACATAATGGTGCCTTCATTGAAATTTTTTCATTATCATAGTTAACAACTGGTTCTGACTGAAAATCTACTATAGTAAATACAATTATCATAAAAGGAAAAAAAAGAATAAAAATAGAAATTAGTATATTATTTTTTTTTGACATTTTATAGTCCCCCTTTATATTTTCTATTATCTTTTTGTTAAACCTCTTTCATATCTATAATTGATATTTCATTAAAGGTATCTTTTATAACACATCACATGAAAAACTGGGAATAGTCCCAGTTAATGGACAATCTTAGAGAGGATAAAGAGAATGGTGGCTTCAATACCTGTCGCCACTGAGAGAAAGAGCGTGAGTAAGCTAATATAGTAGAGATAGGGGTTGTTTCCTGTATTGATGGCTGTAGAAATGAGAAAAACAAGTAGTGCTGGAATGAAAACAAAGAGCACTTTCTTACTATAATCCTTATAGCGTTCTCCTGGTGTTTTATACTGCATATTCATACCTACTTTCCGATACAGAAACGGGCAAAGAGCTCATCTAGTAAATCTTCTTTTGCCTGTTCGCCTAAGATTTCTTTGAGTTTTTCCCATGAATCATAGAGATCAGTGACAACTAGATCAGGTGGTACCTGCATGTTCATGGCGCTAATCGCACGGTTAAGTGCTTGTGATGCTTGTTCTAAGAGCAGTAGCTGGCGTTGATTGGCGAGGACTTTGGCATCACTTCCTGATAATGCTGAAAAGTCAAATGTATGCTTGATATAATCTGTTAAGGCATCAATGTTGTTGTCTTTTGCTGAGATATGAATGCCTTCTAAATCTACAACACAGCCCTTGTCTGCTTTATTGATAATGATAATACGATGAGTATCCTGTGTTTTCTCTAGAATAAGCTCATCTTCATGATCTAATGGCTGACTGCCATCTACAACAACCAATACTAAGTCAGCTTGATCAATAAGGGATAGAGATTTCTCTACACCCATTCTTTCAATCTTTTCATCTGTTTCATGAATACCTGCTGTATCAATCATGTTAAGTACAATGTTATCTAAACGTATTGATCCTTCCACAACATCTCTTGTTGTACCGGCAATATCTGTTACAATCGCCTTATCTTCCTCAAGTAATGCATTCAATAAAGAACTCTTACCGACATTAGGTTTACCGACAATAACTGTTGAAATACCATCTTTCACAAGACGAATATTCTTACTTTTAGTGATAATCTTATCCATCTTACTTCTCAGTGTTGTACTCATGGGAATGAGTTTCTCGTTTGTCATGACTTCAATATCTTCATATTCTGGATAATCAATATTGACTTCAATATTGGTAATAATCTGAATCAGATCTTCTTTCAAATCTTTGATAAAATGCGAAATGTTGCCCTGAATGCCACGTAAGGCGAGTTTGCTGGCTTCATCATTGGTTGCTGTGACCATATCGGAGATGGCTTCGGCCTGGGATAAGTCAATCCGTCCATTTAAGAATGCACGCTTGGAGAATTCGCCATGTTCAGCCATTCTTGCGCCTTTTCTTAAAATGAGGGAGAGCACTTTATTGGTGATGAAAACACCCCCATGGCAATCAATCTCAACCATTTCTTCACCTGTAAATGTATGTGTTCCACGATAGATGGCAACCATCACTTCATCAACTTTTTCATCACCATCCATAATATAACCATAGTTGATGGTATTGGATTTCTTGTTTGTCAGATTGCCTGAGAAGAAGGACTGTACAAAGGCAATACAGTCTTTTCCTGAGACACGTATAATGGAAATAGCGGCTTCTAAACGACTTGTCGCTACTGCTGCAATAATATCATCATTCATGAATAGACCTCCTTAAATATATCATTGAAAGTATAAGTGCTAAGGCAAAAGTCACTGCCCCTAAGATAAATGGATTCATCACATTAATAGAATAAATCATTCCGGCAATATAAGCCCCTAAAATCATACCAAGAGACTTTGTCGCTTGATAGAAACCAAGGACCTGATTACGGGTCTTTTTTTCTCCCTGATTGGTAATAAGTGTTTGGGTAAGTGGGATCATGATGGCATAAAAGCCATAGAAAATCATAATGGCGATAATGAAGTGAAGAGGGGACTTCATGACTAATGAAGCACTCACACTTAACATGCCCAAGAAAAGGATCACAATATTGCTTTTACGAATATCTGTTTTCTTCATCAGATAAATACAGATTGTCATATTGAATATTAATGAAACAAGACCAACCGTTCCCTTAATCATACCATTATAACGACTCGTAAACTGAAAAACATCTTTCAGATAATAATTGAATGACTGATCAACAGCTGTATAGCCTAAGAAGATGAGTGTTGAAAGAGTAAAGAGTAAAGCTAAAGACTTGGTCATAAAAAGACGACCATCAATAAAGGCTTTAAAGGGATTTGAAGCTTTAAGCACTTCTGGTAAAGTCATATCATGTTCTTCTAAATCCTCATCTAAGACAAAATAGACAAGTATGCCAGTGAAAATCAATTGAATAACTTGAATGACAAAAGAAAGATAGACACTTATTTCACCAAGCATCCCGCCGACAAAATAACCGATAGCCCCAGCAACAGTCTGAATCGTTGCATTAAGAGTGAGATAACTGCCACGTTCATCTTCAAGCGACATGTTGGCAATATATGTCAAAGCTCCGACAAAGAATGCCCCACAGGACAAGCCAGCGACAAGTCTGGCAATCCCAATAAAGAATGGTATGCGTCCAAAGCCAAAGAAAGCCTGAGCAATCCCATAACCAATCCCACCAATAGCCATGGCACTTTTCGAATTGATCATCCCCGTCATTTTACCCCAGAAAGGCGAAGAGATAAACATCCCTGCTGACATCAAGGCAAATGATATACCAAACATGCTGGCAGGAAATTGCAACATCTTAAATAGAGTAGGGGTGACAGGATGGGCATAGTTTGCCGCCAAATTAAATAATATCATACATAGAAAAAAAGGTATTTTCTTCTTCATAAATATCTCCTTTATGCCATTATAGCGAGAGTGAGATTTTGAGGCAAAAGAAAAACCTCTTGAATAAGAGGTTTAGTCTTCGACATAGTAAATCGTAATGAATCGATCTTTACCTTCGCCCTGTGATTCTGTTCTTAAATGATCCATCTGGGCAATCGTTGAATGAAGGACTTTTCTTTCATCAGCAGGCATTGGATCAAGCTTGACATCGACATGTGTACGCTGTACTTGTTTGCCAAGACGCTTGCCTAAAGCTGCAACTTTCTTGAAACGTTCTTCTTTATAACCATTGATATCAACAGAGATTTCTAATCTTTCACCAAATTCTGTTTGTACGGCATGCTTTGTGACAAAGTTCAAAGTTCTTAAAATCACGCCGCCCTTACCGATGAGAATAGAGTTGTTGTCAGTATCGATATTACAGTAATAACGCTGATCCTGGAAGAATGTTGCCGTTTCGACTGTAAAGCCCATATCTTCAAGAATACGTCTGATATAAGCACTCATATATTCTTCAACCATCTGGTTATCAAAGCATTCAATAACAGTTTTCTTTGAGAAAAGACCTTTCTTTTCTTCAATGACTTTATAATGTAATTCTTCTAAAGTGATTCCTAAATCTAAGCAAGCTAAATCAACAGCTTCTTCTTCTGTTTTTGCTTCAAAAGTTTTTTTCATATCCACGCCACCTTATCTTACAACATTCTTTTCTTTAGCAGCCTGTTCTTTTTCAATGTAATGAATCTGGATATAAACTGTTCTTAAAACAGTGATGATATTTGTCGTAATCCAGTAGAATGACATAGCTGTAGGCATGACTAAACCAAAATAGATAATCATGACAGTCATGACAATATTCATAGACTTCATAGAATTCTGTGTACTTGAAGGTTTATAGTTCTTGTTTCTCTTAAGCATGATGTTGTTGATTTCAATCGCACCAAACTGAGAAAGACCCATAATCGCAACAAGAATCACATAAATAAAGTGCCCTTTAGTAATCTGAGACATAGGTGTTAAACCTAAGTTCATTCCAAATACTGTTGTAGAATAGAGAATTTGTACTCTCTGGACTGCCTGCCACATCGCAAACATAATTGGTAAAGTAATAAATGTGATGAATGAACCAAACATTGACACATTGTTCTTTTTATAAAGTGCCATGATTTCATTTTGCATACGTAACTGACTTGTCTGATCATTCATACCACGATACTTATTCTGGATCTTTTCCATTTCTGGCTGAATAAGCTGCATCTTCTGTGTAGAAACAGTTGATTTAATCATGATTGGCAAAATAATCAAGTTAATGAGAATTGTCATAATAATGACACCCCATAATACATTACCTGTTAACGAATTAATAAATAGAATTCCCTTCGCAATAGGGATTACAAGTAAGAAATCAAAAAATCCAGCATTAATAGACCACTTAGTACTCTCTGTAATTGCTCTATCAGCAATTAGTTTACCTGACTTATCAAGATTGTTAGCACAACCTGCAAGAACAACCATAAAAGCGATCAATGCAAAGACTTTAAGATATTTCTTTGTACGATTGTCTAATACCATCTTATTTACCCATCCTTTTCTTTGTTTTCTCATATAGAGAAAGCAGGGACTGCTTATTTGTCGCATAATCTTGTGTTAAATAATGCTGTCGCACAATAATGACATAATCACAAGCAAGTTCATGATCAAATGCTTCATGAACCATCATTCTTACCTGACGCTTAATCTTATTACGAACAACCGCATGTCCAAGCTTCTTACTGACAGAAATGCCAGCTCTTAAATGACTCTCATTCTTCATGTAATAGAGAACAAAATCTTTATTGGCAACACTTTGGCGTTGATGAATGATTTTCGTAAAATCTTCGTTTTTCTTAACTCTATATGCCTTTTTCATACTTTTTTTTAGAAAAAAAAGCCACATTAAAGTGGACTCTTTTTAAACAGTTAAAGCTTTTCTTCCTCTTTTTCTTCTTCTTGCAATAACTTTTCTGCCACCAACTGTAGCCATTCTTGCTCTGAAGCCATGAGTCTTAGCTCTTTTTCTTTTATTTGGCTGATATGTTCTTTTCATTTTATTCACTCCTTTAGATTGCTTTTTTCATTGCTTTATACTTCGTTAACATATGCTCCATCATTATATTCAAGAATTATTTATTCGTCAACCTCAAATCCCTAAAAATCCCCATCCTAAGCACTTATTCACCGCTTAATCACAACTTACGCACATATGCATAAAGTGATTCACAATGGTGAATAACTCATTTTCCCATCCTTATTATATATAGAGAGGTGTGCATAAGGGTGTGAATAAGAAAGTTATCCACAATTTTTAAAAGTTACGCACAGTGCATTTTTATCTTATGCACATTGAATATTTAGGCACAACTTGTGAATAAGTGAGAAAATGTTGCTATATATACCTCTCAATTGTGCATAACTATGTGAATAAGCTGTGAATAACTTTTTTATTCTTCAATTTTATTCACAATTACTCTATAATAGATGGGAAAGGTAAGGTGCATTATGACTACATTAGAATCGAATTGGGAGAAAACCCTCAATATCTTTGGTCATAACTTTGAAGATAAGGTCATTTTTGAATCTATCATCACCTTATTAAAGGCTCAGGAAGTTAATAGTCATGAGCTTATTGCAACAATAGAAGCTGAATTTAATGTTCCTATCGTCAGTGAGTATGCTGATGAACTTGAAAAGATCTACAATGAAATCACCGATAGCCATATCAAGCTGACAATCATGAGTGAAGAGGCTTATTTAAAGCAACATGCATCAACCAATACACCAGTGCATTTTGAAGATCACTTAAGACCGGATTTCACATTCACGAACTTCGTTGTAGGGAACTCCAACCGTATTGCCCAGAATGCCTCTCTTGCTGTGGCAATGAAACCAGGTGCAGCCTATAGTCCGTTGTTTATTTATTCGAACAGTGGACTTGGTAAAACGCACTTATTGAATGCGATTGGGAATTATATTAAAGAAAAAAAGCCCCATTTACAGGTGCTTTATTCAACTTCTGAACAATTTGTTAATGACTATATTTCATCTTTATCAAATCATACAATCAATGACTTCAACTTTCGCTATCGTAATGTTGATGTCCTTTTGATTGATGACATTCAGTTTATTGCAACAAAAGAATCAAGTAGTGAGATGTTCTTTAATATCTTTAATGCGTTACAAAATGATAATAAACAAATCGTCATATCATCCGATAAACCACCAAAAGATCTTAAAGGTATGGAAAACCGTCTCGTTTCACGTTTTACCAACGGACTAACTGTTTCTATTGATACGCCTGAATTTGAAACTGCCAAAGCTATCTTACGTAAAAAGATTGAAATTGAGAAAGTGGACTATCCGATTGATGAAGAAGTCCTCGATTTTATTGCCTCACACTTCAATCGTGATGTTCGTGAACTAGAAGGCAGTTTAAAGCGTTTATTCTTCTATAAAGTCGTTACAGGTCAGGAATATGATCATATCAATATGGAATGTGCTCTTGAAGCATTCAAAGAGGACTACCATACAACGATCAATACTGCTAAAAATGAAGAACTGAGTGTTGATAAGATTAAGAAAGTGGTTGCCGAGTACTATAATTTATCTGTACAGCAGATTAATTCTAAATCGCGTACATCCAATCTTATTGTGGCAAGACATATTGCCATGTATTTAGTAAGAAATCTTATTGAGAGTATTTCTTATATCCAGATTGGGAAGGAATTTGGTGGTCGTGATCACTCAACTGTTATGAAAGCCTGCGATAAGGTGGAAAAGAATATGAAAAAAGATCCTAATTACCGTAAAGCGGTTGAGGAAATAAAAAGTAAGCTTGTTTAAAACTGTGAATAACTTTTTAAGTTACGCACCGTTATTCACCACTTATTCACACCATAAATCACAGTATTTCTTCTCTATTCATCATGATATTTTGAGTTATGCACATAATTCACACCCTATTATTATGATTATTAAAGTTATAGAGAAATAAATAAAAAAGAAAAAAGGAGATTTGAAATGAAATTTAATATCAAACGAACAGTTTTACTGAATGCCCTGTCTAGAGTATCAAGAGCTGTCTCATTAAAGAGTCCACTTCCTGTACTTACAGGTATCAAATTTGATTTACAAACTGATGGTCTTGTATTAACTGGTAGTGACAGCGATATTTCTATACAGACAAAAGTAACTGATGATATTGAAATTATTGAAACAGGTTCTGTTGTTTTATCATCAAAATATATTTTGGAAATTGTGCGAAAAATCGCAAGTGATACAATTAGCTTTGAAATTTTAGATGGTGCTTTAACACGTATTGATGGAGGAAGCTCTCAATTCAATTTAAATGGAACACCAGCCTTTGATTATCCAAGAATTGATTTTGCGAAAAAGGGGACTTTACTTCAGGCAGATTCAGCTATTCTTAAAAGACTTATTGAAGAAACTTCCTTTGCGACAAGTGAAAATGAAACACGCCCTGTATTGACAGGGGTTAATTTCCATGCTGCCAACAATCAGTTAACATGTATTGCGACAGATTCTTATCGTTTAGCCCAGGCTTCAAGTCCTTTATCTGAAGAAACAGTTTTTAATATTATTATTCCAAAGAAATCTCTTGTCGAAATTTCTCGTATTATTGAAAAAGATGAAACTGTGGATATTTATGTAGAAGACAAGAAAGTATTATTTATTATTGATGATTATATGGTTCTTTCACGTTTAATTGATGGTACATTCCCAGATACTTCACGTCTTATTTCAGATTACTATGATTTTGAAATGACTGTATTGTCAACAGCATTGCTTGGAGCAATCGATAGAACAACACTTTTATCCGATGAAGCAAAGAATCTTGTAACCCTCACAATGAATCCTGATCGAGTTCTTATGACATCTAATAGCCAGGAAGTCGGTTCTGTAGAAGAAGATTTGCCTAAAGCTTTCTATAAAGGTGATCCTCTAAATATCTCATTCTCCGGTAAATATTTATCGGATGCCATTAGATCAATTAACTCTGATAAAGTCAAACTTGAATTCTCTGGACCAATGCGTCCATTCATTGTCAAAGACTTAGAAAAAGATGATAATATTCAGGTAGTTTTACCTGTACGAACTTATTAAAGGTTTCTCCCAAAAGAGGTCTGTTTAAAAGATCTCTTTTTTGCATTTATCCAAGACATATTGCCTATTGATTTTACGTTTGATAATCTATGGATACTACAAAAAAAGAGGTAAACACGATGCATAAGAAATCCATACTAATGCTTATACTCATGACTATCCCGCTCTTAATAGCTCTTCCTTACAGCCTTTTTCCTTCTTCTCCATTTAATCAAAAACTCACAACAACACTTCCATTTACTTATATTTATGCATTTCCATTATTATTTGGTTGTCTTTATATCGCTATTCTCTTTGTATGTGCTATATATGCTTATAAGCATAAGAAGAATATGAGATTTATCATGATGGCCATCATACTCATGATATTCCTTAGCGTAACATCAATGCCTTTTCAAGAATCTAAAACGACGACTTCACAAAAAGGATTACGTATTGTGTCTTATAATGTCGGTAATCACTTAACATATAAGAGCTTAGATAAACTGCTAAAAGGTAATGATGTTGTAGTCTTATGTGAATATGGACAATATGATGCCCAGAATGAAGCTGACTTCACTGCTGTAAAAACATTGATGAAACAGGCAAATATAAACATCAATAACTATGATCTTTTCATGTCAAAGATAGTCCTAGGAACAGCGGATGGTGCTATTGGACCTGTGACAGTCATCACAAGAAAGTCATTGAACTATCAAATGGATGATAACTTCACCTATAGTACAACCTTTGGTACTCTTCATTTAAAGAGTAAGCATGCTCCTGAAATAATTGCCTTGCATACAGCACCACCTTTAGCCATGCTGAAAAATGAATGGCAGAATGATTTACAATTGATCAGTGAGAAATTGATTAAGAAGTATCCTGATGCCATTATTCTTGGTGATTTCAATGCAACCATGCGTCATAGTAGCTTAAGTACTATTAAGACACATAAAGATGTCCTTAATGTTTTACCATTCTGGAAGAGGGGGACTTGGCATACCAAGATGCCTTGTTTTATTCGTTCTTCTATTGATCACATACTTATACCAAGTGATAGTAAAGTGAAAAATGTTTCAGTGATGGATTTAGGAGAGTCTGATCATTGTGCTATATATGTTGAATATAGTTATTAATTTATGAGAATAATGTTTGAAAAACGCTTAAATTTCTTTTTTAAGCGTTTTTTGGGTAAAGTAATGGTGGAATATGGTTTTCATAGAATGCTTTTTCTGTACTAAAATACGCATTTTTGTGCTATAATGGGCGAGTATGAGAAAGGATAGTGTAGTTTCATGAAAGATTTAGAAATATCAACTGAATATATTACATTAGGACAAGCGATGAAGCTTTCTGGTGCTGCTTCTTCTGGCTTTGAGGCTAAGGCACTCATTCAAGAAGGAGAAGTCACTGTGAATGGTGAAGTTGATACTCACCGTGGTAAGAAGCTTCATGATGGTGATGTATTTGGTTATGATGGCGAAACGTATCGTATTGCATGCAAGTAAATGAACTGAAACTTAAACATTTCAGAAACTATGACCAAGAAACATTTATCTTTGATCCCCATATCAATATCTTGATTGGTAATAATGCTCAGGGTAAGACAAATGTTTTAGAAGCCATCTACCTCCTTTCTACAACAAGAAGCTTTCGTACGCATAAAATCAAAGAATTGATTCAATTTGAATCAGAGTTTGGTTTTGTAGAAGGACAGGTTGAAAGTAATAAACACGACTATGATATGCGTGTTGTCGTGAGTAAACAGGGCAAGAAAGCCTTTATTAATCGTAAAGATATTGCAAGAACAAGTGATTATATTGGTTATTTAAATGCGATTCTCTTTGTGCCTGAAGACTTATCTTTAGTTAAAGGAAGTCCAAGCGCAAGAAGACAGCTCTTAGATCAAGAGATTTCTAAGATATCTCCTATCTATATGTATAACATCACCAAATATCACAAGCTTCTTAAAGAACGTAATGCCTTCTTAAAGATGCTCAAAGAACAACATAAAGAGGGTGATCTCTATCTTGATGTGTTATCTGAACAGCTTGCTGAACTATCAGCTGACTTAATCAAGCGGAGAATGGATTTTGTCGCTCTTTTAAATGAGATGAGTGGG
Source organism: Sharpea azabuensis DSM 18934 (assembly GCF_000702165.1). Lineage (GTDB taxonomy): Bacteria > Bacillota_I > Bacilli_A > Erysipelotrichales > Coprobacillaceae > Sharpea > Sharpea azabuensis. The sequence goes on along the minus strand of NZ_JNKU01000004.1, from coordinate 29,175 downwards.
ACAATGTATGATTATCTCTCAGCTGATGAGAAGCTTACAGTTAGTTATCATACAAGCTATAAAGAAATCTCAAAAGAGGCTATTCTTGCGAAATATCACAAGACTTACAAACGCGATATCATCTATATGTCGACCGTGGATGGTTTACATAAGGATGATTTAAAATTTCAATTGAATAACAATGATGCTTCGCTCTATGCTTCACAAGGCCAACAGCGTTCCATTGTTTTAGCAATCAAGACAGCTTTACTTGAAATCGTTAAGAAGGAAATTGGGGAATATCCAATTCTCTTACTTGATGATGTCTTAAGTGAGCTTGATGATCAACGTAAAATGAAGATGATGAATTTAATAGACCATAAGGTCCAGACATTCATCACCACAACATCAATAGAAGGTATGCAACATGCCTCTATTGCAAAGGCAAAGAAAATCAAAATAAGTCATGGAAATAAGGAGGACATATAATGGACGAAGATACTAAAGTGCATCATTCCTATGGGGATAATGATATTCAGGTTCTTGAAGGTCTTGAACCAGTACGTAAAAGACCAGGTATGTATATTGGTACAACTTCTGGCAGGGGACTTCATCATCTTGTCTGGGAAATTGTCGATAACTCTATTGATGAAGCCTTAGCTGGTTTCTGTACAAAGATTATTGTCAAAATCAAACCCGGTGACATTATTGAAGTTATTGATAATGGTCGTGGTATGCCTACTGGTACAAATGCGAAAACAGGCAAGAGTACGATTGAAACAATCTTTACAGTCCTACATGCCGGAGGTAAGTTTGGTGAAGGTGGCTACAAGGTCTCTGGTGGCCTACATGGTGTAGGTGCTTCGGTCGTTAATGCGCTCTCTAGCTGGCTTGAAGTCTATGTCCATCGTGATGGCCATATTTATCACCAGCGCTTTGAAAATGGTGGTAAGCCAGTTAAGGATCTTGAAGTTGTTGGAACATGTGATGATACAGGTACAACAGTTGTCTTTAAACCAGATCCTACTATTTTCACTGAAACGACAGTTTATGATTTTGAAACATTAAATCAGCGTATTAGAGAATTGGCTTTCCTCAATAAAGGATTACGTCTTGTTTTAATTGATGAACGTGGAGATAAGCCAAGAGAAAATGATTATATGTATGAGGGTGGTATTAGAGAATATGTTGCCTACCTCAATAAGAATAAAACAGCTTTACATGAAGAAATTATTGATTGTGAAGACTCTATTGATGGTATTTCTGTCGAAGTGGCTTTGCAGTATAATGATGGCTTTACAAGTAATATTTATTCTTTTGCAAATAATATTCATACCGTTGAAGGTGGTATGCATGAAGAAGGTTTTCGTGCTGCTTTAACCCGTGTCATCAACAACTATGCAAGAAATAATGGTTTCTTAAAAGAGAAGGATGAGAACTTATCAGGTGAAGACTGTCGTGAAGGTTTAACTGCAATTATCTCAGTGAAGCATCCAGATCCACAGTTTGAAGGCCAGACAAAGACAAAACTTGGTAATGCCGAAGTACGTAAGATTACCCGTACAATTGTCTCTGATGCCCTTGAAAAGTTCTTCTTAGAAAATCCTGATACAGCACGTATCATCATGGATAAAGTAACCCTTGCCTCAAAGGCAAGAATGGCCGCAAAACGTGCCCGTGAAATGACAAGAAGAAAGACAGCTCTTGATATTGCCGATCTTCCAGGTAAGCTAGCCGATTGTTCTTCTAAAGATCCAACAGAATGTGAAATCTATATCGTCGAAGGGGACTCTGCCGGTGGTAGTGCAAAAACTGGTAGAGATCGTCGTACACAGGCTATTCTTCCTTTAAGAGGTAAGATTCTGAACGTTGAAAAAGCGCGTCTTGAAAGAATTCTTGGTAATGCCGAAATTCGTAGTATGATTACAGCTTTTGGCACAGGTATTGGTGATGAATTTGATATTAGTAAGCTGAGATATCATAAGATTGTCATTATGACCGATGCCGATGTCGATGGTGGACATATTAGAATCTTAATGTTGACATTCTTATATCGTTATTTAAGACCATTAATTGAACAGGGTTATGTCTATGCGGCACAGCCACCACTTTACTTATTGAAACATGGTAAAGATGACCATTATCTGTATTCAGATTATGAACTTGACAAGTTAAGAGAAGAACTTGGACCTGATGCGAAGTTTACAATTCAGAGATATAAAGGTCTAGGTGAAATGGATGCAGAACAGTTATGGGAAACAACCATGTCACCTGAAAATAGAGTATTGAATCGTATCAATATTGATGATGCGATGGAAGCAGATCTCTTATTTGATATGTTGATGGGGGAAAAGGTAGAACCTCGTCGTGATTTCATTAGAGAGAATGCGAAATATGTAGAAAATCTTGATATTTAAGGAAGGAGTATGAAATGGACGATCAACACAATATTGAAGAAAAAGGCGTTCGTAATATTAATCTTACGAGCGAAATGCGTAAGTCTTTCCTTGAATACGCAATGTCAGTTATTATCTCTCGTGCCCTTCCCGACGCGAGAGATGGCTTAAAGCCAGTTCAAAGACGTATTATTTATGGCATGAATGAGCTTGGTTGTTATAGTGATAAACCATTTAAGAAGTCGGCAAGAATTGTCGGGGATGTTATGGGTAAATATCACCCTCATGGAGACAGTTCCATCTATGAAGCCCTAGTCCGTATGGCGCAGGATTTCTCTTATCGTTATATGCTTGTCGATGGGCATGGTAACTTTGGCTCAATCGATGGTGATGGTGCAGCCGCTATGCGTTATACCGAATCACGTATGAGCAAGATTTGTATGGAAATGGTCAGAGACATCAACAAAGATACCATTGACTTTGTCCCTAACTATGATGGTGAAGAAAAAGAACCATCCGTACTTCCTTCAAGAATACCAAACTTGCTTATTAATGGAACAACCGGTATTGCCGTCGGTATGGCAACAAATATGGCTCCACATAACCTAGGTGAAGTTGTTGATGGATTACTGGCATATTCAAAAAATAGAGATATGTCAGTAGCTGAACTGATGGAATATATCAAGGGACCTGATTTCCCAACAGGTGCTTATATTCTCGGTAAGTCAGCTATCAAGAAAGCTTTTGAAACAGGTCAAGGCCTCATTGTCATGCGTGCAAGATCTGAGATCGAAGATATTGGTTCAAACAAGAAAGCCATTATTGTCACAGAAATTCCATACATGGTCAATAAAGCAAGACTGATTGAAAAGATAGCTGAACATGTTAAGAATAAAAATATTGATGGTATTACAGAATTACGTGATGAATCAAGTAGAGAAGGTATTCGTATTGTCATTGAACTACGCCGTGACGTACAGCCAGAAGTTATTCTCAACCAGCTCTACAAACTCACTTCACTCCAAACAACATTTGGTGTCAATAACACAGCTATTGTCAATGATGAACCAAAGACATTAACACTTAAAGATATGTTGGATATCTATCTGAATCACCAAGAAGATGTTATTCGTAGAAGAACAGCCTTTGATTTAAAGAAAGCAGAAGACCGTGCACATATCTTAGAAGGCTTAAAACGTGCCATTGATAATATTGATGCCATTATTGCCTTAATTCGTTCTTCTCGTACGACAGAAATCATCCAACAAAGATTAATGGATGAATTCAATATGTCTGATCGTCAGGCTAAAGCTATTCGTGAAATGCAGTTACAGCGTCTAGCAGGTTTGGAAAGAGAAAAGATTGAAAATGAATTAAAGGCGTTATTAGAGCTTATTGCGGACTTAAAGGACATTCTTGCGAATGAAGAACGTGTTCTGGAAATTATTCGTGATGAACTTACTGAAATCAAAAATAAATATGGTGATAAACGTCGTACAGAAATCATTCAAGGTACATTTGATATCGAAGATGAAGATCTTATTCCAGAAGAAGACGTTATTATTTCGATGACGACAAATGGCTATGTCAAGAGAATGCCAGTAGATACTTATAAAGCCCAAAACAGAGGCGGTAAAGGTGTCAAAGGTATGGCTACAAACAATGATGATGTTGTCAAAGATATTATCAACATGTCTACCCATGATGATTTACTTGTCTTTACGAACTTTGGTAAGGTTTATCGTATGAAGGGATATAATATTCCTGAATTTGGACGTACGGCTAAAGGATTACCAATCGTTAACCTTCTCAACATGGATAAAAATGAGAATGTCAAAACTATGATTTCTATTCATCGTGATGAAGTCAGTGAAAAATGCTTCTTATTCTTTGTCACAAAGAATGGTATTGTCAAACGTACAAAGATTACTGAATTTGAGAATATTCGTACATCAGGTAAGATTGCAATTAGCTTAAGAGATGATGATGAGCTTGTTGATGTGAAATTAACGAATGGTGAATCTGAGATTCTCTTAGCTGCCTCAAATGGTAAAGCAATTCGCTTTGATGAGAATGATGTCCGTGAAATGGGCAGAACAGCGAGTGGTGTGCGTGGCATGAATGTTGATGGCGCACATATCGTTGGTGTGACAACATCGCTTGAAGGCAGCAAAGTGCTTGTCGTAACGGAATATGGTTATGGGAAGATTTCACCTGCTGATGAATATCGTCTCGCTCACCGTGGTGGTAAGGGTGTTAAGACACTTAATGTTACAAGTAAGAATGGCGATCTTGTAGCGATTAAGGCTGTTGAAGGTAATGAAGACCTCATGATTATGACAAGTGAAGGTATTGTCATTAGATTACCAATGGAACAGGTCAAAGAAGCAGGTCGAGCAACACAAGGTGTACGCCTCATTCGAGTTAATGGTGGTTCTGTTGTCTCTTCCATTTCTGTTGTTGATAAAACAGATGAGTCTGAAGAAACAGCACAAACAAATGAAACAGAAGAAAGTCAGGGATAATATCTCTGACTTTTCTGTTTATATGAAATTGAGTTCAAGATAACTGTCTTTTTTTTTAGATATGATTGTTGTATAATCATCATGTATATAGTCAAAGGAGAAAGTCATGATTGATATTGCAAGATTAAGAGAAGATCCTGAATCTGTCAGAGAGAATATTCGTAAAAAGTTCCAGGATCATAAATTACCATTAGTAGATGAAGCATTAAAGCTCGATCAGGCTAAAAGAGCTTCAGAAACAGAAGGTTCTGAATTAAGAGCAGAAAAGAATAAGATTTCTAAGTCAATTGGTCAGTTGATGAGAGAAGGCAAGAAAGAAGAAGCTGAAGCTGCCAAGGCTAGAGTTAAGGAAATTAATGAAAAGCTTCCTGAATTAGAAGCAACACAGAAAGAAACAACACAGAAACTTCTTGAAGTGATGTACCAGATTCCTAATTTCATTGATCCATCAGTCCCAATTGGAAAAGATGATTCAGAAAATGTTGAAGTGGAAAGATTTGGTGAACCTGTTGTTCCACCATATGAAATTCCTCATCATGCCGATATTATTCATAGAGTCAATGGTATGGATAAAGAATCTGCAGGTCGTACTTCAGGTGAAGGATTCTATTATTTAATTGGTGATATTGCCCGTTTACATGAAGCCATGATTGCCTATGCAAGAGACTACATGATTGATAAAGGCTTTACTTATTGTGTACCACCATTCATGATCAGAAGTAATGTCGTTAATGGGGTTATGTCTTTTGAAGAAATGGATGCCATGATGTACAAGATTGAAGGAGAAGACCTTTATTTAATTGGTACATCAGAACATTCTATGATTGGCCGTTTCCAAGGACAGATCGTGGATTCAGATAAGCTTCCAATCAGAATGACATCTTATTCACCATGTTTCCGTAAGGAAGGTGGCTCACATGGTCTAGAAGAAAGAGGTCTATACCGTGTTCATCAGTTTGAAAAGGAAGAAATGATTGTTCTTTGTGAACCAGAAAATTCAATGGAAGAATATGAAAAGATGTGGCGTTATACTGTCGATGTCTTTAGAAATATGGACGTCCCAGTTAGACAGTTAGAATGTTGTTCTGGTGATTTAGCTGACTTAAAAGTGAAATCATGTGATGTTGAAGCATGGTCACCACGTCAGCAAAAGTATTTTGAAGTAGGCTCATGTTCTACCCTTGGTGATGCACAAGCAAGAAGACTTGGTATCCGTGCTAAGAACGAAAAGGGCACATATTACTTACATACATTAAATAACACAGTTGTAGCTTCTCCTAGAGGTATGATTGCAGTTATTGAAAACAACTATAATGAAGATGGATCAATCAACATCCCTAAGGTATTACAGCCTTACATGGGTGGTAAGACAAAGATTGTTCCTCAGGATTAATAAAAAAGAAGATTCGCTTGAATCTTCTTTTTATAATGTTTCAGGGTATGATATTAGAGAAATGGTGATTCCTATTTTTTAGTAGACCTAGAAGATTTGGAAAAAGCTTATTTGTATCAAAGCTTTAATCTTACTTTGAATGAAAGAAAGAATTATTCAAAGGGTTTTATATTGATCAGTATGAATATAATTGTGATCAATATCCTATTCTTTTTTTTCATTGTCAGGAGAGGAATATAATATTTCTCATGGGGATTAGCTATTGTACTGAATTATGTCTTAGAGAAAGATATAACCCAATATCACCTTACTTTAATAAATACTGAGAATCAGAATCTTTCTTCCCAATTTTGCAGAGATATTGAAGGATTATATCAGAAGACTTGTAAAAAAATCGTTATTCTTGTCGATGAATATGATAAACCTCTTATCGATACAATGTGTGTAAATGGAGAACAGTAAGAGTTGAATCGAAGACTCTTCTCAACAATGAAAGACATGGATGACTATATTCAATTTAGTTTTTTACAGGCGTAACTACGTATTCTAATCTCTCAATCTTTAGTGATTTCAATACCCTTAAAAACACATACTTGTTTCTAGCATTCTTGGTTGAAAGACTTAGAAAATCTACTGTTGATTTAGAATCAATTTAAACACAAATATATCTTATAACGCATACACTCCTCATTCTACTGATCTTATACCACTCTTATTTTTCTCCGACTATTTAACAATTAATGATTATGATACTATGACAAGAATGTATTCTCTTGGATACCATAATACTGATGTGATGGATAATTTTCGCAATTATTTGAAACTTTATATATATAATGAATAAAAAAGAAGGATTTAGTCCTTCTTAAGATGATCCAATGGTGTATCAGGCACGATTGGATTTTTTCTATGATATTCAGCTTGTTCATAGGCGTTTGTGTGTTCAACAAGTTCCTTGAGTTCTCTTGAAGAGACACGTGTGGCGCCATGTCCTACTACGATTGTTTGTTCGGCATTGTCGCTTGTAGCGACAACAACACGATAGTGATTGGCTATTTCTTTTGTCGCTTTTTCAATATAGGCATCAGCTGTTTGTTGTTCTTTGGTATAGACGACATAGAGATTATGATATTGTGTTTTTGAACCTGGATTTCCAGGAATTTTATACGCATCAAATACAACAATCACAGTATTATCACGATAGCCTTGATAACTACTCATGATATCAAGAAGTTTATCTCTTGCAGCACCAAGGTTTGTCTTTGCAATCTTATTGAGTTCATCCCAGGCGAAGATGATATTATAGCCATCTACCAATAAACATTCAGGCTTTTGTTGGTATGTGTTGCTTGAAACAGTAGGGGTATGTTCTTTCTTTTTTGAACCATAGAAATCTTTCGCAAGTTTTCTTTCCTGCTTTCCATAAGTATTTTCAAATACGCGTTTCACTTCTTCATCGCTAATATGCATTTTACGATGTGTTATAGGAGCAGCTTCTTTTTCTTCTTTGATGAAATAATCAAGATGCATTTTCTCTTCAACCATCTGCCAAGGGACATAATAGCCTGCACCATGCGTGCAGAAAATTGAACCAGTTGGGTTCTCTAAATCTTGTTCTGGATTGTAATGGAATTGTTCAATGATTTCTTCTGGTTCTTTAACTGGAGCATAGTAGGTTTCTTCAATAGAAAGGCTGCCTTCTCCCTTTGTATAATTCAGAACTTCTTGAGTATAGTTTGAAAGCATTTCTATTGGTGCTTGTCCTTTTATTGTGGCTGTTGTGCCATTATCATCTGTGATGATAGGAGGTTGTTCTGAATCAAGATCATAGAATGCTTTAGAGATAAAGGCAGAAGGAATCTTCAAGACATATTTTCCATATGGTTCTAGTAGAATGGACGTTGTACGTATTAATGCATGTCTTACAGCACGATAAGTCGCTTCTCTAAAATCACCACCAACTGTATGTTTATCATGAGCTTTTCCACCTAATAAAACAAAGCGGATATCTGTTAAAGGGGAACCTGTAAGGACACCTAAATGCACTTTCTCTTGTAAATGTGTCATGATTAAACGTTGATAGTTTTCAGGTAAGTTATTCATACAACGATTCTCATATTCAATACCACTTCCAGTTGGTAGTGGTTCAAGAAGAATGTGGACTTCAGCATAATGACGTAATGGTTCAAAATGACCAACACCTTCAACGGAATCCAAGATTGTTTCTTTATAAGAAATTTGTTTAGAATCAATCGTCACTTCTTCATGATATCTTTCTCTAATGATTTCTTTGAGTATTTCTATTTGTATTTCACCCATCAACGAGACTTCTATGTGTTGTGCATCTTGAATCTTCATATTCAATAGAGGTTCTTCCTGAGCTAGTAACTTTAAGTTTTCCAACATTTTGCTTTGGTTCTCATTATCGGCAAGATGTAACTGATAATGCATATAGGGTTGGAGATAGCTCGTATGCGGTTTACCTCTACCAATAATATCTCCAGATTGAGTTTCTTTGAGGCCGGTTAATACGACGACACTTCCTGCTCCTGCTTCTTCTAGTAATGTATATTTGTTTCCTTGATAGAGTCTGATTTGATTGATCTTTTCTTCGTTGATCAATTGTTTCACGTGAAGCATTCCATCATAAATACGTACATACGTTAAGCGTTCACCTTTATCATCATGATCTATCTTGTAGACAGAAGCAGAGAGTTCATTTTGCGTAGAGTGGGGTATTGTATATGTATCCAACATATCCAGTAACTCTTGTACATGATCATTTTTAAGTGCTGAACCAAAGATGACAGGGAAGAGTTTTCTCTCTTGAATAGCCTTTACGAGACTTTCTTTAGAGAGAGCATTTGTCTGCATGTATTCTTCTAATAAAGCATCATCAGCCATAGCCATTTCTTCATAATTCATCTTTTCTATATCAATGATGTTATCGGATAATTCTCGAAGATTATCGAGAAGTTCATGTTTTGTATAAGGACTAATATCCATTTTATTGACAAAGATAAATGTAGGTATTCGATAGTGTGATAGTAGTTTCCAAATTGTCTTTGTATGGGCTTGAAGGCCATCAATACCTGAAACAATTAAAATAGCATAATCAAGAACGGATAAAGCACGTTCCATTTCACCAGAAAAATCGACATGACCTGGGGTATCTAGAAAAGTGAAATGTGTATCCAAATAGTTAATATTGGATATCTTGGAGAAGATAGTAATACCTCTATCTCTTTCTTGTTGATCAAAGTCTAAAAGCGTATCTTTATGATCAACACGTCCTTGATGTCTTGTTGTATGAGTTATATAGAGGAGGCTTTCTGATAATGTTGTCTTACCTGCATCAACATGGGCAACAAAACCTGTTACGATATTTTTCATGATTATATCTCCTTTGAAAGAGTTTGATTATTGATTATTTTAACATAGTCAAATAGGACTTCAAACATCTAATTGACAACACATAAATGTATGTTATAATATTTCTTGCCATTACAACGGACATATCTGAACCGTGTCAGGACCGGAAGGTAGCAGCACTAAGGATCCCTGTTCGTGTGTAGTGGCCTTTTTGTTAGGAGAAGAATATGACTGATGAAGAATATATGCAAGAAGCCATAAAGGAAGCTAAGAAAGCAGCTTCAATCGATGAAGTACCTGTAGGATGTATTATTGTCAAAGATGGCATGATTATTGCGCGTGCTCATAATATGAAAGAACACCACCAAAATGTCATTGCTCATGCCGAAATGCTTGCTATAAAACAAGCCTCTTTAGAACTCCATAACTGGCATTTAGATGGTTGTGATATGTATGTGACATTGGAACCGTGCATGATGTGTAGTGGGGCAATCTACCAAAGTCGTATTCGCCGTGTCATTATTGGGACAAGGGATACGAGATGGCCTGGGCTCATTAATTATATGCGCGATTATGAACTGAACTATATTCCACGTATTGAAATTAGTAAGCTAAGTGCTATTTGTCAGTCATTATTAAAATCATATTTTCATGAAAAAAGATGATCATTTCGATCATCTTTTAACGTGGGATAAAGCTTCTAATTTCTTCTGCATTATAGCCTACCTGGAAACGTCGATCATCAATCATGATAGGTCTTTTGAGTACAGTTGGGTTATCTTTAATAAAATGCATCAATTCATTAAGTGACATTGAATCAATATCGACTTTTGTTTCGTTAATGACTTTAGATCTTGTAGAAATAAAATCTTCAGTACCGTTTTCTGAACGTTTAAAGATCTCAAGGATATCACTATCCTCTAGAGGAGTACTTACAATATTCTTTTCGTTGTATGGAATGTTGTTTTCTTTAAACCAATTAATAGCCTTTCTAGAAGATTGGCTACCGGGACTTGTGTAAATCTTAACCATTAATCATGACTTCCTTTCTTGACCCATGTTTCGATGGCACTTAACTGGCATTTAATGTGTGTACATTTCAAGGATAAAGGCTCAGTTATCGTGGCATGTGGGCATAATGTTTTTATATCGGTAAGACTGTTGCCATAATCACCACCATCATGAGTAATGAAGGGATGAATGACTACGTTGTTATCATCTAGCTCTTTTAGAAAAGAAAATACTGCTCTTGGCATTGTTCCCCAGTAGTTTGGAAAGCCAAGATATATCTCGTCATAATGGTCATGTAGATAGCCTTTTAATTGGGGGTAGGCTTTATTGGCAAGTTCCTGTTGTGTGATATTTAAGTACTCATAGAAATTATCTGGGTAATTTGATTCTGATTCAGGCTCAATTCTAAATAAGGGAAGATGACTTACACAGGCAATCATATGAGCTACTATTTCTGTATTTCCTTTTTCTAAATATTTTACTTTTCCATCTACGCAGTTATAACCACGATGGGAAAAATATGCGATTACTGATTTCATTGTCTTACCTCGTGTCTACAATGTACCATTAAATTGCACACAAGTGAATTTCATAAAAGTTCTTATAGTACTAACCTTTAGGTGTGTACTTATGATATAATACTAAAGAAAGGGTGGGTAGGTATGTATAATCATCATCTTATAACTTTTATAACAGTTGTGGAGGCAGGGAGTTTTATTAAGGCTGCACAAAGACTCTATATTTCTCCTAATGCCGTCACAAAACAAATTAATATTCTTGAAGATCATTTAGGATTAAAGCTCTTGAATAGAAGTCATCGTGGTGTCACTTTAACAGATGAAGGAAGAATTATTTATAATGGTGCAAAACATATTATTGAAGAGAGTAATCGTATTGTTGATGAAGCTAAACGACTTGAAGAAAATAAAAAGAATATTATAAGAGTGGGAGTTTCACTTGGACATTCATATGATATCTTATTAAAACATTGGAATAAAAACGCAGCCTATGCTAAAAACTTTGAATTCTCTTATGTCCCAATTAGTGATAATACTGAGGATTATTATAATTTGCTCAATCATTTAGGAGAGAAGATTGATATTATCTCTGATATTACGGATGCAAGTTATCTAAGAGATAGAGTCAATACCTTCCAGCTTACTCTATTACCTGTATTACTTGCCGTACCAATATCACATCCTTTAGCCAATAAAGATATCATTGATCCTAGTGAACTTATGCATGAGACCATTATTATTCCAAAAAGGGGCTTTAGTCCAACAATTGATAATATCTTTGATACCATAACTACAAAATGTAAGAATACTGTGCAGTTCGAAACAATAGCACATTATAATTATGAGACCTATAATATAGCCATTGCTCAAAATAAGCTGCTCTTTAGTCATGAAGCCTGGAAGCATACCCATCCAATGTTTAAACACATCCCTGTAAAGTGGGAATTTAAACAACCTTATGGCATTCTTTATCCACTTCATCCTACTAAAGAAGTTCTTTCTTTTATTATGGCTCTAGGTAGAAGAGCTTAGCAATATATATTATAATGAAGCAAGGAGCTGATAAAATATGGCATATAAATCATTATATCGCGCCTACCGTCCGCAGGTTTTTGATGATGTATCTGGACAGGAAGCGATCATTACTACATTAAAACATGCTGTTGAAGAAAATAAGATTGCCCACGCTTATCTCTTTTGTGGACCAAGAGGTACAGGGAAGACGACAGTCGCAAAGATATTTGCAAAGGCAGTTAATTGTGATCATGAACCAAAGCCATGTGGTGAATGTGAAAGCTGTAAGGCTATTGAAAATGGTACACACCCAGATGTAATTGAAATCGATGCCGCAAGTAATAATGGTGTTGAACAGGTCAGAGATTTAATTGACAAAGTTAAATATGCCCCAGTACAGGGACGTTATAAAGTTTATATTATTGATGAAGTTCATATGATGTCTTCAGGAGCTTTTAATGCCTTATTAAAGACACTTGAAGAACCTCCAGCTCATGTTATCTTCATACTAGCAACAACTGAACCACAACGTATTTTATCAACGATTATCTCTCGTTGTCAGCGTTTCGACTTTACTTCACTTACGGATGAAGAGATGATTTCACGCATGGAACATGTGATGAAGCAAGAAGGAAAGACTTATGAAGAGGGAGCTCTTGCACAAATCGCAAAACTTGCAAATGGTGGTATGCGTGATGCACTTTCAATACTTGAGCAATGTCTTGCTTATAATGATGATCATTTATCAGTTGATGATGTAAACTCCATCTATGGCATTCTTTCTATGGATGATAAACTGCGCTTTATTAAAGTTATGCTTTCACAAGATATGGAAGAGGCTTTAAAGCTTGTTGATAAAATGGACCATAATGGTACAGATATCAAACGATTAACATATGACCTTATTGATATACTTAAAGACATCATTATTTATAAGAATACCCATAATGATAGTATTCTCTTTAATCTTACAAAGAAACAGGCTGAAAGCTTAGCTCCTTATATTACAAGTGATGAAGCACTAGATTTTATTCATCTTTTTGTTGACGCCTCTGAGAAGTATGTACGAGCAGTTAACCCACATATTTATTTTGAATTAGCAGTTCTCAAGGTATGTAATCAGGACCATGATCATAAAGTTGTCAATATGCCAAAAAAACAAATAGCTCAAGTTAATGAAGACAGTCATGATGATGTGATTGATACTTTAACTACTGAAGAGATAGAACCAGTTACTGAACCTGAAGAAGTAATTGTTAAAGAGGATGTTCAGCCAATCACAAATCAAGCTGACAAACCAATGATAAATTCTATTGATGAAATTGATAGCCAGAAACCACCTGTTTTTCATTATGAAAATGAACAGGAAGATGAGACAACAGACTATTCTGATTTAGATATTCAGGTTGATATCGATGATATTATGAATATTCTCGTTCAGGCAGATAAACATGTCCTCTTAGATGTTCAGGAGAAGTGGCCTGTCATTAGAAACTATATGACACAATTAAAGGTTGCAAAGTATGCCAATATGCTGAGTGTTGGTAAGCCTGTGGCAGCCTGTAGCCAGGCGATTGTCATTGCTTATGAATTCATGCCTGATGTCAATGCAGTCAATTATTATAAGAATTATCGTGCTTTAGAATCATTGTTGGAAGAGGTATTTGGTAAAAAATATCGCTTTGTTGCAATGCAAATGGACCAGTGGTTAGAATTACGAAAACATTTTATTGTCCTAATGCGTCAACATAAACTTCCACAACCAGGACCAATTGCATTAAAGCATATTGATTCCCATAACTTAGATGACACATCCCAATTAAATGAAGCACAGAAGTTTGCTTTAGAGACATTTGGAAAAGAAATCGTTGAATTTACAGATGATGATGAATAGAAAGGAATAAAATGAATTATCCAGAATCTTTTGAAGAACTTATTGAATGTTTTAAGATGTTACCAGGTATTGGTAATAAAGGTGCAGAAAGATTAGTTTATCATGTATTAGAAATGGACAATCAATCTGTTGATCGTTTTTCTAATGCACTCGTGAATTTTAAAAAGAAAATTCATTATTGTAAGACATGCGGACATATATGTGAAGGAGATCAATGTGATATCTGTTCTGATCAAACTCGTGATCGTAGTGCTATATGTGTTGTTGAATCTCCTAGAGATGTCTTTGCGATGGAAAAGCTTAAAGAATACCATGGTCTTTATCATGTTTTGGGAGGAACTGTTTCTATCATGGATGGTAAGAGTATGGAGGATTTAAATATTCAAAGTCTTTTTGATCGTTTAAACGATGAAGTGAAAGAGGTCATCATTGCTACTAATCCAACTAGAGAAGGGGAGACAACAGCACTCTTACTTGCGAAACTTCTAAGTAAGAAGAATGTTACAGTCACAAGAATTGCTAATGGATTGCCGGTTGGAAGTTCACTTGATTATGCTGATGAACTAACATTATTGAGATCTTTTGAAGGTCGTCAAAAGCTTTAGAAGGTGTTACGACCTTCTTTTTCTTTGGCTTTATAGGTGAATTTTAGGTATAATAAGGTATGCGAGGTAGAAAATATGAAGGGAATTTTTATTACATTAGAAGGCGGAGAAGGCAGTGGTAAAACCACTATTGCGAAAATGCTTAAGGAAGCATTGGAACCCCAGAAACATGTTGTCATTACAAGAGAACCTGGTGGTGTAAAAATAGCTGAAGAAATTAGAAATGTAATTGTAGATGTTAATAATACAGAGATGGATGCACGTACAGAAGCATTACTTTATGCTGCAAGTCGAAGACAGCATCTTGTTGAAAAAGTGATGCCAGTGCTTGCTCAAGGCGGTATTGTTATTTGTGATCGTTTCATTGATTCATCACTTGTCTATCAGGGTATTGGTAGAGGATTGGGCATTGAGAATGTCTATAACATGAATCTTTTTGCGACAGAAGGTGTTATGCCTGACTTAACGCTATTCTTTGATATCAAACCTGAAGAAGCACTGAAACGTATCAATATGGATGATGAAAGAGAAGTCAATCGTTTAGATCTTGAAAGTCTTTCATTTCATCAATCAGTTTACAATGGCTATAAAAAAGTAGTGTCCATGTATCCTGATCGCATAAAAACAATTAATGCAGCACAATCTGTTGAAGAAGTGTTACAACAAGCCTTAAAGGAAATAGAGAAGGTTCTATGAAATATCAAGAAATATTAAAATCTACTCAACCTGTCTTCTATCGTATACTAACAAGAAGCTTTACTTCAGGAAATGTACCTCACGCATATCTTCTAGTGGGTAATAACACTGATGATGCTGCAACATTCATTGCTCAATCACTTGTCTGTAGAAAAGAGGTTCTAGCGTGTGAAGAATGTAATGATTGTCGTCGTATAAAAGAACGCTTATATCCTGATATGATAGTATTTGATGGAAATGAAACATCTATAAAGAAAGAAGATATAGAACATATTCAAACGGAATTCTATAAATCGTCATTCGAAAACAAAGCAAAAATCTATATTCTCAAGAGCATAGAAAATGCAAGTAATGTTGCAATGAATGCTTTGTTGAAATTCCTAGAAGAACCAGTTGAAGGTGTTTACGCCATTCTCACTACACGTAATATCAATAAAGTGCTTCCTACGATACAGTCACGATGCCAGGTCATTCACTTATTGCCAGAGTCGAAAGAGTCCATTAGACTATCGCTCATTAAAGATGGTGTGGCAAACGAAGATGCAAAAATCATGTCTCAGCTCTATACTTCTTATCAGGCAGCATCTGAAGCTAAAGATACCGAAGAGTATGCTTATGTAAAATTACAGGTGCTTAATTTTATTGAGGATTTATATGAACATCCTTATAATATAATGATTACCCAGCAAATACACATAGCGAAGGATTATAAGAATGATAAGAATGTTATAAGGCTGTATTTGAACATGCTTGTACTTGCATTGCGAGATGTGTTTCACGTGAAACATTCTGTTCCACTTACATTTGAGGAACACAAGAAGATATTTGATAAATGTCCAGATGACGTGTATATTACAAATAGAATCGATGAAGTACTTAATACACTTTATCTTATCGATACAAATGCAAATATTGGGCTATTGTTAGATGGAATGGCCTATAAAATAACGAGAGGAGAACTAATGAATGGATAGATTAGCAGCTATACGTTTTAATAATAGTGCGAAGAGCTATTATTTTTCTACAACCTTGGATCTCATCAAGGGTGATAAAGTTGTAGTAGAAACAATTAGAGGATTAGAATTAGGCGAAGTTATAGCTGATCTTAAAGATATGTCTGAATTCAATCTGAATACAGAATTAAAAGAAGTTAAGAGAAGAGCTAATAGAGCGGATTTAGAAGTCTATGAAATAAATAAAATAAAGGCGGAAAAATCATTCCAAATCTGTAAAGAAATTGTCAGTGAAAGTGGACTAGATATGCGCATGATTAGTTGTGAGTATACTTTAGATGCTTCAAAAGTTATTTTTATGTATACGGCTGACGAAAGAGTAGACTTTAGAGAGTTGTTGAAAAAATTAGCGGCTGTATTCAAGTGTCGAATTGAGCTTAGACAAATCGGGCCAAGAGATAAAGCAAAGGTTATTGGTGGGTTAGGAACTTGTGGCTTACCATTATGTTGTAATTCATTTCTTGGTGAGTTTGATGGTGTATCTATTAATATGGCAAAGAATCAGCTTTTAGCTATTAACATAGATAAGATTTCAGGTGCTTGTGGGAGATTACTCTGTTGCTTAAAATATGAAGATGAAGCCTATACAGAGTTAAAGAAAAAGTTCCCAAAGATTGGGTCAAGAGTTAATTATGATGGCAAGAGTGTTAAGGTTGTTGGCTTAAATGTCATAAGTGATTTAGTTAAGATTGATGATAATGGTAACATTTCATTTATTGGCTTGGATGAAATTGAAAAAGAAGCAAAGCCTCATAACAATGAAAATAGACATAAGAAGGAAGAAAGAGAATTTAATAAGAAACCTCGTAATAAAGATGCATTAAAGCGAACAGAACAGCCTTTAGAATCACAATCAAAGAAAACTGCATCAACAACAAAACAAAATCCTTCTCATCGTCCACATCACAACAACCACAAAAAACATCATCCAAAAGGTAATAACACAAATGGAAGAAATTAATTATCTTTTAGGCTTTAAGAATATGCATATCATTCAAAGAACTGATATGTTTACATTTTCTCTCGATACAGTATTGCTAGCTAATTTTTGTTCTATTACAAAGGATGTAAAAGAAATAGTAGATTTTGGTACAAATAACGCTGCTATTCCACTTTTATTATCAAGAAGAACAAAAAAGCATATAACTGGAATAGAAATTCAAAAAGAAGCTGTTGAGGTAGCTAAAAAAAGTGTAGCTATCAATAAATTAGAAAACCAGATTTCAATTGTACATGCCGATATAAAAGACTATGCTGAAAATCATAAATCTAGTGTAAAGATGATTGTATGTAACCCACCATTCTTTAAAGTAGATGAGGAAAGCAATGTAAATGATAATGAATATTTACGTATAGCAAGACATGAGATTGCGATCAATCTTGAAGGTATTATCAAAGCAGCGAGTCAGATGTTGTCTTTTGGTGGTAAATTTGCAATGGTACATCGACCTGATCGTATGATTGAAATATTGGATTTCATGAAAAAATATGATTTAGAGCCTAAACGAATAAGATTTGTTTATCCAAAGCCACACAAAGACGCTAATGTTTTCTTAATAGAGAGTGTTTATAAAGGTAATACAGGGCTTAAGATAGAACAGCCACTATATGCTCATAATGAAGATGGAAGTTATACTGATGAAGTAATGAAGTATTTAGGAGATCAAGATGATTAGACAAAAGAGTTTTGAAAATAACATGCCAACGCTATACCTTGTTCCAACACCCATTGGTAATCTATCAGAATTTAGTGAACGTGCTATACAGGTATTGAAAGATGTTGACTATATTGCTGCTGAAGATACAAGAAATACCATAAAACTACTTAATCATTTCGAAATACATACGCCAATGATTTCCCATCATGAGCATAATACCAATGTTGCTATCCCTAAAATAATTAATATGTTGAAAGATGGACATAACGTTGCATTAGTGAGTGATGCTGGTTATCCAGCTATCAGTGACCCTGGTGCTGAACTGGTCAAAGCAGTGATAGATGAAGGGTATAAGGTAGTACCAATATCTGGCTGTAATGCTGCTCTTGATGCATTAGTAGTTTCAGGTATTACACCTCAGCCGTTTGTTTTTTATGGTTTCTTAGCACATGATGACAAGACCAAAAAGAAGGAACTTGAAGCTAATAAAAACATTACTATGACGACAATCTACTATGAAGCACCTCATCGTATAAAAAAGACATTATCACTCATGTTACAAATATTTGGTGATCGTAATATAGCATTATGCCGTGAACTTACAAAAAAACATGAAGAAATCATTAGGGGACATATTAGTGAAATACTTGATATTGTTAATGAACTTAAGGGTGAAATGGTTGTTGTAGTTGAAGGCGGCACAAAAATCGAGGATGAAGTTGTCTTTGAGCAATCTATTACTGAACATGTTAATGAATATATTGCTAAGGGCATGTCAACAAAGGATGCTATCAAAGAAGTAGCAAAAATTAGAAAAGTAGGTAAGAACGAAGTCTATGCAGAGTATCATAAAAAATGATGCTCTTTTTTGTTTCACGTGAAACAATGAAATATAATAAATATGTTATAGAGTTCAATTGTAGAAATTAGGCACTATAAAAATGACCTGTATTTGAAAGATACTGAAAGATTTACTTGCTTTCTTAGTCAAAGAAAAAGGATGAATTTTCAGGCTCATAATAACAACCAGCCATTTCATATGCATATAGAAGTACTAAGGCCATTAATGTAGACTAAGTATAGTAATCATTAGAGATAATGATATTTCATTTAAATTCAATCATTTAAAAATAATAATCAAATTCATTTAGGTTATCTAATTAAACAATCATTTCTGCTTATATAAAAAGATTAACTTTATTGAAGAAATAAATATTGTAAAGTTATAATTCTTAAAAGAATTCTTTCAAGCAATAGGAGGTGAAATTAACACAATTAATAATACGAAAGCCTAAATGAAGTATAAAAATGTCTTTAAATGATATGATGGACAAAGAATAAGAAAAATGCACCTTCTCATTAGATTGACATGATAAATTTCAATAGTCATAGATATATGAGACGTTCCTACTTCTTATAATTGGATAATATTGATACTTATTAACAGATAAATTTGAATAAGATATAAGAGATATGTATGAGTGGGTAGAGCAATACAAAGTATAAAAAAACTGCAAAGATAAGCAATACTACTTATTTTGCAGTTTAATCGAATTCTGTATATAAAATTTAACAAATAGCTGTAAAAAATTAGTCTAGAACGAATTCATAACCAATTCTTGGATCACCATTTGCAAGATAGATTCTGCCACATTGTTTAAATCCATTTTTCGCTAGGAATCTTTGCATAGAAAGGTTATCATCATGAGTATCCATTCTGATAGAATGAATATGTTCTTTATGGCAAATGTCAATGAAATAATTAATGAACATTGCAGCTAAACCTCTACCTTTATAGACGTCTGAGATAACAACGCGATGAATAACAAAATATTGTTCGCTTTTTGTTAGCCACTGACCATTTTCAATATAGTCATAGTTAGCTTCATGCTCATATGCACCATAACAGTAACCAATTACATGATTTTCATCACAAAGAACAAATCCTTTCTCTTGTTCAATGTCATGCATTAAGCTCTCTTTGTTAGGATAGCCATCTTGCCATTGATTAATATCATTTGCTTTAAAATAAGCTTTTGCTGCATCAACAAGCTGAAGTGCTTGATCGATATCTTCCATTTTTGCCTTTCTAATGTCCATATATTCAAATTCTCCTTTTCATTCTTAACTGTAACTAGTATATATGTTAAATTTAAGGTTGTAAAATATTTAGAGGTAGGTGATATGTCATGACATATTATGCAGTTAATTTAATTGTTTATATTATTTCCATTTTTCTAGCCATGATTGCATTGAATTGTTTTCATTTTGATCGTTTTTTAAGAAAAGGAAAACAGAAAGAATTCTATCTATTTTATATAATGGCATCTTGTGTATTTGGGTATTTATTTGCCCAATTTATTTTGAGTTTTGGTACCTTCAGTAGTCATTTGTAACAAGCAAATAATTTGCTTGATTTACAAAAAACATAAGGGTACAATAAGAATGCATTATAGGAGGAAAAAAAGATGAAATTATCAAAAGAAATCGGTATTGACCTTGGTACTGCAAACATCCTAATTTATGTAAAAGGTGAAGGAATTGTAGTTAATGAACCAAGCGTAGTCACAATCAATACTGAGACTAATAGACCGGTTGCTGTTGGTGAAGAAGCACGTGAAATGCTCGGTAAAACTCCTGGTAAGCTTCAAGCCATTCGTCCTTTGAAGGATGGTGTTATTGCAGATTTCCAGATTACTGAAATTATGCTGACTCACTTTATCAATAAATTAAATTTAAAAGGTATCTTCTCAAGACCAACAATCTTGATTTGCTGTCCATCAAATATCACTTCAATTGAAAAGAGTGCCATCCAGGACGTAGCTTTAAGATGTGGAGCAAAGAAAGTATATATCGAAGAAGAACCAAAAGTTGCTGCTATTGGAGCTGGCTTAGATATTTCTAAACCATCTGGTAATATGGTTATTGATATTGGTGGTGGTACTACTGATATCGCAGTATTATCATTAGGTGATATTGTTACATCACAGTCATTAAAGATTGCTGGTGACAAGATGGACCAGGATATTATTAAGTATGTAAAAGATAAGTATAAGTTATTAATCGGTGAATCTACTGCTGAAGAAATCAAGGTTAATATTGGATGTGCTGTAGATGCTGATGAATCTAATACTTTCGAAGTTCGCGGTAGAGACTTAGTTACTGGTTTACCTAAGACAATCACAATGAATGAAACTGAAACACAGGAAGCATTAAAGGAAACTTGTGAAACAATCTTAATCTCATCTAAACAGGTTCTTGAACAGACACCTCCAGAATTATCAGCTGATATCGTCAACAAGGGTATCTTCTTAACTGGTGGTGGAGCATTATTAAAGAACTTAGATAAGTTCATGGAAAGACGTTTATTAGTACCTGTATTTGTAGCTGATGAACCTCTTGATTGTGTCGCTGAAGGTTGCGGCGTAATGCTTGAAAACACAGAATACTTACAGTAATATAAAAGATGACTTTCGGGTCATCTTTTTGTTTATTTTCATTTTAGGAGATTATTATGAGCGCAATATTTTTTGATATAGATGGAACGATTTTTGATGGCACAAAGATTCATCAAGAAGTCATAGATGCAATTAAAGAAACACAAAAAAGAGGACATTATTGCTTTATTGCCAGTGGAAGACCAATTAGCTTTTTGAATCAGGATGTTCTAGATATTAGCTTTGATGGATATATACTTGCGAATGGCGCAACGGTAGTTTTCGAAGATAAAATGATAACCAATAAGTATTTGCCTATAGATCCAGTTAAACAACTTCTTCACTATTGTGATTCACATCATATTGAATATATCTTATTGACTGAAAATGAAGGTTATTTACGTAAGGACTGTTCTTACTTACGTAAATTTTATCCGATGGCTCATGTTGATCCTACACACTTCATAACTGATTTTCATAATGAAGATGTCATTGATCATATCGTTAAGATTGAACTACATCCAGAATCAGAAGAGCAATACAAAACCTTTGTAGAAATATTAGGTGATGAATTTTTCATAATGTTGCCTAGTGGAAGTGGTGTAGCAGAGATTTCAAGAAGAGATGTAAATAAGGGGACTGCTATTAAAAATGTAATACAGTATTTGCATTTATCATTAAATGACAGTTATGCATTTGGTGATGGAGCAAATGATATTGGAATGTTTGAAGCAGTTGCTCATCCAATAGCAATGAAAAATGCTAGTGAAGATTTAAAGAGACAAGCTGAATTTATTTGTGAATCTGTTTATGATAATGGTGTTGCGAAAGAACTAAAGCGTCTGTTTTTATTAGATTGAAGATAGACAGTTTTAATGATATTATCATAGAGTACTGGAGGTAATAGCAATGTTTAGAATGATTCTAGTTCCAGAGGATGATTATAAAACATTACAGGATCGATTAAATAAAATAGGTGAGAAGGGATATATGCTGGAAGATATCTACTTCACACGTCTATTTAAATTTTCCAAGACAGATAAACCTGTTCATTATTTAGTTGATTTTAATTTAGAAGAGTTTAAGAAAAAAACACCTTATAGCATGCCGAAAAATTCAGAAATAAAGAAATATAGAAAGAATGGATGGGACTATAAAAATCACTTCCTCAAGTTCAACATCTTTACAACAACGAAAGATCGTCCTTTAGAAAGAGAAAAACAAGCAAAGAAAGATGAAGCCATTAAAACAATCTTTTCTAAAAGATATAGGAATAATGTGATTGCCTGGGCGATGATGTTTGGCTTTATTCTCTTTTCGTTCTTTATGTTTAAGCTTAGTAAGGCGGATATGATTATTGTCGTAAGCTTTGCTTCAATCTTTGCGTTATTATCTTTATTCAATTGGATACATGTTACACGTGAAACAAAGAATACTCTATATTACCCAATATGTGTATTAGCAGGGATAATCACTTGGTTTGCAATAGCCATATCATTATATTTCATAAAATAGTGAAAAGATGCTCAAACGAGCATCTTTTTAATTACTTTAACATTTTAAAATAAGCACCAGGCTGAATATAATCAAGAAGCATGAGTTCTTCTTCCTTCACATGACCAACACAATTCCGTTCACCATCATTAGGAATGTCTCTCAAAGCTATTTCAAGCTCACCACGATAGTGAGCAAGATTGTCATTGACAATAAGAATATCACCTTTCTTAAAATGATCCTGCTTATAGGGAACAGGTGGTATAGAAGTATCTTTGTAGAGAAGGCGGACCATAGAGCTTCTTAGAAAATAGGATGAATGATCATGACGATCCCAATGTGGAGCGTAGTCATAAACAATAGCACGATCAATATCCGTCATACTTTCTTCTTCATCAATTTTTAAACTTATACAATGCATCTCTACTTCAGATAAAGCTTTCAGTTCTTCTTCTGTTGCAAAGGCATTACCGATGATAATATCATCTACTAGTCCAGTTGCAAGATAGTATCTTGCTTGTAAATCAATTGGTAGACCACGCATTATTTCGACAGTAGGTAGACCACAAAAAACATTCCAAGGACCATGTGTTTTTACAGCATTGGAACTAACAAAAGCAGCAGTTGTCAAGTTGTATGATTTCCAATGTTTATTGAGCTTGTTGAACAGATCCCAATCTAATCCAGAATAGCGTTCAGGATAAAAATTATGGCAAATAGTCATTTGTTCGCGATTGGCACCATGTTCGACCATTAATCCTGCACCTTGATCAACAGAACCATTGAATTCAATTTTGATATGATAGGGGTTGTGTGTGATTTCGATATCTTGCGCTGTTCCAAATGAACCATCAAGGCGAAGTATATCAACACCCATTTTTGCAAAAGGTTCTAAGTTATTATATGAAGCATTGAGCTTCTTAAAAACTTCAGGGTTTGTGTCAACAGCAACTTCAAAGCCAAGTTGATGAGCTTGATTCATAAATTCAGTAAAATCTTGCATCATTTCATCAGCTGATTTCGTAACAGAAAGTAAACATGTAAAAATTCTAGTAAAGCCATAGTGAGATGCTAATGTGAGATAGTTATAAATTTCTTCTTTTGAAGACTTTTCTGGATAAACGGAAATACCTAGTCTATGCATTTTTTTCCTCCTATATATATCTAAATTATAACATTGAGGTGATTATGCTCAATAGAATAGAAGTACCATTTTCATAATAAATATATTATAATGATGTCATTAAAGGAGCTATTTACATGTCTATACATACAATATTATCATTTCTAGTGACCTTTATCATTTCGGCACTTCTAGTCCCGTTAGTTGGAAAGGTTACAAGAAACATGGGAATTATTGCTCACGAGAATAAACGAACCATACATCATGGTATTATTCCTCGAACTGGAGGCTATGCCATTTACATAGCTTTTCTTATTGGAGCAATGATCTTTTTAAAGACGGATGTTCAGATTAATTCCGTACTTATTGGTGGATTCATTATCTTCTTGGTAGGCTTTTATGATGATATTCATGAACTACCGCCAAAAGCAAAGGTAGCTGGGCAAGTCTTAGCAGCATTAGTGGTTATTCTCTATGGTGGTATATCACTCAAAGACTTCATGATACCTAATGTTCCAACAAATATCTCAACAGTCCTTGCAATTATTATTACAATAGGATGGATTATTGGAATAACAAACGCTGTTAACTTAATTGATGGTTTGGATGGATTATGTGCTGGTATATCAATTATAGTACTTGTGACAATTACCTTTACTTCAATCAGTACGGGGCGAAGTGATATTGCTTCATTAAGTATGCTTTTAGCTGGTAGTATAACAGGCTTTCTTCTTTATAACTTTCATCCAGCAAAGATCTTTATGGGGGATTGTGGAGCACTCTTTATTGGCTTCATGATTTCCGTTATTTCTTTACTTGGCTTTGGCTATAAGGGATCAACATTCTTTACATTAGGTGCACCAATAGTTGTATTAGCAGTACCAATTATGGATACGCTTATAGCAATTATAAGAAGAAAAGTTCATCATAAACGCTTTGATGAAGCAGACCGTGGGCATTTACATCATAAGCTCATGTTCTCCTTAGAATTAGGACAAACAAAATCTGTACTTATTCTCTATGCAGCAACAGCACTTTTCTCCTTATGCTCATACTTGAATATTAATCATCCTGATTATGCAAGAATTCTCTTTATTACTTTATTGATCGTCTTTGAAATCTTTGTAGAATATACCAATATGATTTCAAGAAAATATAAACCATTGTTGACTATTATTAATATTTTCTTACATCGTGATGATTTACCAAAGATTAAAGAAAGTGAGCCATATCGCAAGATTGTAAGAAATCTAAGAGGGAAGCTGAAATATTTATTATTAGTTGTCGCTGTTGTAATCGCAAGTTATTACGGTTATCAATATTACCATAGAGATACAGGTCCAAAGATCAAACCAATTACATATGTCGAAGTGACTGATGGCACGGAATTAATGAAAACAATCTACAAAGATATCGAAAGTACGCGTGATCGAACAGCTCTTCGTGAATATGTTGCAGCATACTTTGCAGCGGATTTCTATTCTCTTAAAAACAAGGAAAAAGATGAAATTGGTGGAATAAACTATTTCTATCAAGACAAGTTATCCGATTTCCAGGATTATGCAAAAAAGGATTATTATGCTACAGTCAATAAATTAATAATTGATGGCAAGAATACAGATAATATTGTTGCTTATGAAGTACTCTCAAATACTGAGAGTGAAACAAAGCTAGCTGGCTTAGAAGACTATAATTATTATGATGTCATTTTACATTTAAAATTTAATCATAAGAGTCAAATACTGGATACAAAAGATATGAGTGTGACAGTAAGATTGATTGATAAGAATCATAAATATTATGTTGTGTCATATAGTTATAATGGACCATATGTAAAAACAAATGATGATTAGGGAGATAGGTTTCTATCTTCCTTTTTTGTACATGAATTAGCTATAATAATAACGGTGATTATAATGAATTATAAAATAGGTGAAGTTTCAAAGATGTTTAATATCTCAAAAGAGATGTTACGTTATTATGAGAAGAAGGGCGTATTGCATCCTAAGCGTATTGATGAGAATAATTATCGTGTTTATGATGAGATGGATATCTTCTTGCTTTTTGAAATTGTTCAATATCAAGCTATGAATTTCCATGTTGCCGATATTGCAGAAATGCTTTCAAATAATTATATGGAAAACTATGCTGGATATCTTGAAAAATATGAAAGTAGTCTTAGAAAAGAGATTGCATATAAAATGATCCTGGAAAGACATATTCATGAGCTAACACAAAGAGCACAAAGTGCAAGATATAATATTGGTCATTACTATTTCCGTAAAATAAATCATTACAAATTAATTTCTATTTGTCATAGTCATCATGAACAATATAGTCGTATAGCGTTTGATCAGGAAACATCACAAATGCTTAACAGCAATAATCATATGGCCTTTGCAGAATCTCTCTGTTTATTTAAAGAGAACCAAGAGAATTGGTATTTTGGC
This sequence comes from Sharpea azabuensis DSM 18934, assembly GCF_000702165.1. GTDB lineage: Bacteria > Bacillota_I > Bacilli_A > Erysipelotrichales > Coprobacillaceae > Sharpea > Sharpea azabuensis. The sequence goes on along the minus strand of NZ_JNKU01000004.1, from coordinate 2,597 downwards.
TTTGATCAACAAGATATTAAAGACTTAGATATACAATATAATCAGTTTAAGGAATTAAAGGGTGGTTTATGTATATGCACAACAATAGATATGGGAGCAATTGGTTCATTTAGCTCTGCATCACTTTCTTCTATTATGAAATATGTGGAAGAAAACCACTATATTATTAATGGAGAGGTGCGTGGAGTAATAATTGGGCGTGGTTATGAGGCAGGAAAGTTTAGTAGAGTAATGGAAATACAAATACCTGTAGAACAGTAAACCCTCAAATACTTTCATACTTTTTTATCCAAATAATTCAAGAATTAGGAATATTTCACAAGAATACATGTGAAAAATCTCTCTTGACCTTCATAATATTTCATACCTTATACTTAAGATGTGAAATGTGGAGGAAAAGATATGTTTACAAAATTATTTACACCAATGAATATTGGTGATGTTGAAATCCCAAATAGACTTGTTGTACCAGCAATGGTCACAAACTACTGTACACCTAATGGCTTTTTAACAGAACGTTATATGGAATATATGGAAGAGAAAGCAAGAGGTGGTTGGGGATTATTAATCACTGAAGATTATGCTGTATGTGAACATGGTAAAGGATATGAAAGAATACCAGGTTTATGGAAGGATGAGCATGTTGAATTAAATAAAGAACTTACAAAACGTGTTCATAAACATGGTTCAATAATTTTCTGTCAGATGTATCATCCAGGAAGACAATCTAATCATAATATCAATGGGAATGTCATGCCTTTAGCTCCTTCAGGTACTAAAGATCCAATGTGTATGGATTTAGCAAGAGAAATGACTATTGAAGAAATCCATCAATTAGTAAAAGATTTTGCTATGGCTGCAAAGCGTTGTAAAGAAGCAGGTTTTGATGGTATCGAACTTCATTGTGCTCATGGCTATTTACTTGCGGAATTCTTATCTCCTTATGTCAATAAGAGAACGGATGAATATGGTGGATGCTTTGATAATAGAGTACGTATTGTTGAAGAAATTCTCAAAGCAATGCGTGAACAAGTTGGTGATTTCCCTATTCAAGTACGTATTTCAGGTAATGAATATGTCCAGGGGGGACGTACTGAAGCTGAAACATATCAGCTTGCCAGACGTCTAGAACAAATAGGATTTGACGCAATTCATGTATCGAATGGTGTCTATGCAGCAAGAGCAGTGAGACAAATTATTGCTCCTATGTTTACTGAACATGCACTTAATATGGAAACCGCTATGAATGTCAAGAAAGTTGTCAACATTCCTGTCATTCTCGCCAATAGAATTAATGAACCAGGTATGGCTGATATTCTACTTGATATGGAAAAGTGTGACTTTATTGCGATGGGTAGAGGTTCTTTAGCAGACCCATATCTTCCTAAGAAAGCCAAAGAAGGAAAGTTTGATCAGATTAATTACTGCATTGGCTGCTTACAGGGATGTGAATGGCCATTACTTAAAAATGAATCTGTGACATGTCTTGTCAATCCTAGAGTAGGAAGAGAATATGAATGTGATCTTACTCCTACAAATCAGCCTAAGAAGGTTATGGTTATTGGCGGTGGACCAGCAGGTTTGATGGCTGCAAGAACAGCTGCCATTAAAGGTCATCAAGTAGAACTCTTTGAAGCAAAGGATAGTCTTGGTGGTCAATTTAAATCAGCTGCTTATCCAATTGGAAAAGGTGAACTCTCTACAATGACATCCTCATATCGTGCTAATTTAGAAGCTCTCAATGTTCCTGTTCATCTCAATACAGAAGTAACAGAAGAACTTATTCAAGAAGTAAAACCTGATGCCATTATTGTAGCTACTGGTGCTAAACCATTAACACCACCAATTAAAGGCATGGATTTAGATCAAGTAGTCTATGCAGAAGATATATTACTTGGACATGTCGATATCGCGAATGGTCCTGTTGTTGTATGTGGTGGTGGTGAAGTTGGTGGTGAAACTGCTCATTATATGCAGGAAAAGAATCATCAAGTTACAATCGTTGAAATGCAGCAGGATATTCTTAATGATATGATGCCAATGACAAGAGAATGTCTCATGAATATGCTTCATGAATCAGGCGTTCAAGTACATACAAATTTCAAAGTCAAAGAAATTACAAGTGATGGTGTCGTAGGCGAAGATGCAAATGGTCATACAGCAACATTACCAGCTGTGCAGGTCGTCTCAGCATTTGGATATAAGGCTTATAACCCTCTTGAAGACATTGCGAAAGCTAACTGTAAAGAAGTATATGTCGTTGGTGGTGCTATTAAGGCAGGTAATGCCATAACTGCAACAAGAGAAGGAATGGAAGCAGCACTTAAGCTTTAAATTATTCAACAACTATTAGTGAAATAACTGATAGTTGTTTTTTTTGACTCTTCTGCACTATGTGTGGGTAGATTGTTATAAAAAATGATGAATATCTCCTTTAGTTATCGGTGATTATTGAAGGATTTGATAAATAAAAAACCATATGGTATTTTCTATAGCGTCCAAACTTAGAAAGGAATACCATATGGCACTTAAAAAATTACTAAAATCTATCCTCAATGTCAATTGTATCAAGATCAAAAATGTGGAGTTTGATCGAA